>PSRM01000249.1 GCA_003176045.1 Verrucomicrobiota bacterium
GCGGTGGATCCGCTGACGGTGCGGGCGCATTTCGAGGTGGATTACATCCATTCCTACAAGCAGGACACGCCATTTTTCCACGCGCTACAGAAACGGAAGCTGCTCGGGAGCCACTGCCCAAAATGCAATTACCGCTATGCCACGCCGCGCTCGCACTGCATGTACTGCGGGGGAAAGACCGAGTGGTTCGAGTTGCCTGCGGAAGGGCGGGTTCATTCGTGGACGGTATGCTACTTCGCGGCGCAGGAATTCCTCAAAGAGGTGCCGTTTACTCTGGTGCTGGTCGAATTCGACGGGGTGAACACGCTGTTTTTGTCGCGTCTGGTGGGTGTCGAGCGGAAAGATGTGAGGATCGGGATGAAAATAAAGCCCAGGTTTCGGCGCAAGGCTACCTGGTCGGTGAGGGATGTGTATTTTGTTCGAAATGAATAACCACGGATGAACCAGACAGTTAAATTTTAGCTTTTTGTGCAGCGCGAAACATTACGCGAAAAGCAGGTGCGCGAGGCGGAAGAACTTTTGTTCGCCGGCCCGCAGAAGCTTGGATTTGCCAAAGGGCTGTTCCTTGGGAAGTTCATCTCCCGATGGGTAATGCCGTATCCGGGATTTTCGCCGGAGGAGGAGCCTGGAGTTGAGCGAGCGGTGCGGGAGGTGCGCGAGTTCCTGGACCGAGACCTTGACCCAGTGGCGATAGATCGGCAGGCGGACATTCCGGGTGGCGTCATCGAGCGGCTGGGACAGCTTGGGCTGTTGGGCATGACCGCACCAACTGAAGCCGGAGGCAAGGGGTTTTCACAAATGGCCTATTGCCGGGTGATGGAGGAGGTGGGCGCCCGCTGCGGGTCCACCGCGGTATTCATCAACGCGCATCACTCGATCGGGATGCGGGCGTTGCTGTTGTTCGGCACGCCCGAGCAAAAACAGCGGTGGCTTCCTGACCTGGTGAGCGGACGCAAACTGGCCGCGTTCGCGCTGACCGAGCCTGAGGCCGGTTCGGATGCCGGCAATGTGCAAACCCAAGCGCAGCCCAGCGCGGATGGCTCGCATTACATTCTGAATGGTAAAAAGCGTTACATCACGAACGCGGCCATCGCCCAGGTTCTCACCGTGATGGCCAGGACGCCGGTGCCGGGCAAAACCGAAACTGCCATCACAGCATTCCTGGTCACGCCGGACATGCCTGGGTATGAGCTGACCGAGGCTCGGATGGAAAAGCTTGGCATTCGCGGCACCGTCACTGGCCGACTCGCCTTTCACGACATGCCGGTGCCCAAAGAGAATATCCTCGGTCCGGTGGGCAAGGGCCTCAAGGTGGCGCTGACGGTGCTGGACTTTGGCCGCACGACGTTTGGGGCCTGCTCGACGGGCGCGGCAAAATTCGCCCTGGCGCTGGCAATCCGCCATGCGAACAGCCGCCGCCAGTTCGGGCGCACCTTGGGCGAATTCGAATTGGTGAAGAAAAAAATCGCGCGGATGGCGGCATCGGTCTATGCGATGGAGGCGATGACCACGGTGACGGCGTCGCTCATCGACCGGGGTCTGGAGGATTACATGGCGGAGACGGCGATGTTGAAAGTATTTACGACAGAAGCCTTGTGGGAGATCGTGAATGACTCGTTTCAGATCCACGGCGGCAGCGCGTATTTCACGGATTCGCCGCTGGAGCGGATGCTGCGCGACACGCGCATCAATCTGGTGGCTGAAGGCGCCAATGAGATTCTGACGTCGTTTATCGCGCTGGTTGGGCTTCGGGGACCAGGAGAGCAATTCCGGGAACTTCGCGACGCGCTGCAGCACCCTGGCAGGGGACTGGGCAGAGCCTGGCGCCTGGGACTGGCCCGAGTTGGGCCGGTGCTGAGCGCACCGGAAGTTCCGGTGAGCAACCCGGACCTTGCCGGACACGCAAGCCGTCTCGGAAAACTGGTCCATTCCTTCAACCTGGCGGCCGACCGCTCGTTAATTCGGCATAAAGAGGAGATTTTGGAGCGCCAATATGTTCATGAGCGCCTGGCCCGCGCTGCCATTGAAATTTTTGCCTCAGCCTGTGTCCTGAGCCGTTGGGATAAAAACGGGGCAGGCGGCGCGCCGGGCGCCGGGATGAACCAGATACCCGATCTCTTTTTGCGAGGCTCCGGCCGCCGAGTCCGCCACCACTTGTCCGAGTTGCGGGACAATGAGGACGCCGCGACTACCGCAACCGCCGACTGGGTTCTTAAAGCTAATTCTAACGCATCCAACGGCGAGCTCGACGAGTGAATGATCTATGGCGGACAGCTATTCCCATGGGCTTGCCGACAAACCATTGATCGGTCGAACGATCGGCGATGCCCTGGATGGGATAGCGGCCAGGAACGCGGCAAATGAAGCCCTGGTATCGGTGTTCGAAAATCAACGGCTCACCTATGCTGAATTCCGGGACGAAGTGAATCGCCTGGCGCGATCGTTCCTGGCGTTGGGAGTCAAGAAGGGTGATCGCATTGGCATCTGGTCCACGAATAGCGTCGCGTGGGTATTGACACAATTTGCCACGGCAAAAATTGGCGCTGTTCTGGTAAACATCAATCCGGCGTATAGACTTTATGAGTTGGAATTCGCGCTGAAGCAAGCCGAGTGCAATTTCCTGATCAGTGGCGAACGATTCAAAGAGGCCGACTTCGTGGGGATGCTGTGCGAGTTGATGCCTGAGTTGGCCCTTGCTGATTGGCACAGTGATCTCCACACCAGAAAATTCCCGCATCTGCGGCGCGTGATTCAAAGTAGGGCAGGCGCCTCGCCTGCCCCTGGGAGCGCGGGAGTCATCCCGGCCAGGTCTGAAGCCGGGCCACCACCGGGAGAGGAGACTATTAGCCGCAAACCAGGGGTCAGGCGAGACGCCTGTCCTACTTTAGGTGTACTCGACTGGCGCGATCTATTGAGACTCGCGGAGGAGGTCTCGGCTGCTGAACTAGCCGAGCTCCAAGCCGGTCTCGATTTCGATGACGTCATCAATATCCAATACACATCCGGCACGACTGGCTTTCCAAAGGGGGCCATGCTCACGCACCATAACCTGCTCAATAACGGCTTTTGGATCGGTGAACGCATGAGATTGACCGACCAGGACCGGCTGTGTATTCCGGTGCCGTTTTACCATTGCTTTGGTATGGTGCTGGCCAATCTGGCTTGCGTTACTCACGGCGCCACGATGGTTCTGCCGGCGCCCCATTTCAGCCCGCTGCATACGCTCGAAGCCGTGGAGCGGGAGCGTTGCACGGCCCTGCATGGCGTGCCGACGATGTTTATCGCTGAGCTGGACCATCCCCGATTTGCTGAATTTGATTTCTCGACATTGCGCACTGGTATTATGGCAGGCGCTCCCTGCCCCGCCGAGGTAATGAAGCGAGTCATGACCGAAATGCATTGCCGCGAAATTACCATCGCCTGCGGCATGACCGAGACCTCGCCGGTTTGTAACATGACCGAAGTGGACGATCCCATCGAGTTGCGAGTGGGAAGTGTCGGCAAAGTCATGCCGCACCAGGAGCAAAAGATCGTTGATCCGGAGACAGGGGCGATTGTTCCGCGAGGCAAGCCCGGGGAACTTTGCTATCGCGGCTACCAGGTGATGCGCGGCTACTACAAGAATCCGGACGCCACGCGTCAAATGGTTGATGACGCCGGTTGGCTGCATAGCGGCGACATGGCTGAAATGGACGAGGCCGGTTACGTTCGGATTACGGGCCGGTTGAAAGACATGATCTGCCGCGGCGGCGAGAAAATCTTCCCGCGCGAAGTTGAGGAATTCCTTTTCACGCACCCCAAAATCGCCGAGGCCTACGTCATCGGTGTGCCGGACGGTTACTATGGCGAGCAGGTAATGGTCTGGGTAAAAATGAAACCGGATGCCACGCTGAGCGCGGAAGCTCTGCAGGCCTTCTGCCGTGGTCAGATCATGGATTACAAAATCCCGCGCTACGTGAAATTCGTGGAGGATTTTCCCAAAACGGTGACCGGGAAAGTGCAGAAGTACCGGATGCGAGAGATCAGCGCCCAGGAGCTGGGGTTGAATAATTTGCAGAAGAAAGCAGCGTAAAATGCGGCACCTGTTAGCACAAAGAAGAGATTGCAGCTTTGAGCCGGTGCTGCAGCAAAATGAAAAGCGCTCCCGATGGATCGGGAGCGCACTCCAAAAGCTCCGCCAATTCGGAGCGGGTTTGAAATCTCGCGAAGCGTCTTGGACTGCGCTCCCGATCCATCGGGAGCGCTTTTCCTTGCTTTCCCACCGGATCCGGCTGCGCAGGAGTACCTTGATTTCACCAACACCTCAACAATTGGCAATTGGCTATTGGCAATAGGCAATCCGCGTATGACTGCCCCTCTTTTTTTTAACTTCGCGCGCGATGTGATGGATCGATGGGCGCGGGAGCGCCCGGATTCGCCGGCGCTATGGTGCGTGGGCGAAAGTGGGCCTGCGCGGACGAAGCTCTCTTTCAAGGAACTCAGTGACCATTACCGTCGCGCAGCTTCGTTCTTTGACGAGCTTGGAATTCAGCGGGGCGACCGAGTGTTGATCGTTCTTCCTCGTGTGCCCGAGTGGTGGATTACGGTTCTGGGCCTGATCCGGCTCGGGGTGGTTCCAATTCCGGGCACACCGATGCTCACGGCCCGGGATATCCGATATCGCAGAGAGGCTGCCGACGCCTGCGCCTTAATTACTGATTCGGAGGGCGTGGCCAAGGCGGAAGGGATTGAGTTCCGTCACCGAATCATCGTTGGGGAAGAAAGGCCAGGCTGGGTCAGCTTTGCTGCCGCGATCCGCGCTGCGGACCGCAGCTTCAATCCACCGCCCACGCGCAGCGACGATCCAGGATTGATTTACTTCACTAGCGGCACCACAGGCCATCCGAAGATGGTGCTGCACACGCAGGCCAGCTACGGGCTGGGCCATCGCAATACGGGTGAGTTTTGGCTAGATCTTAAACCCGATGACGTGCACTGGTGCATCACGGATACAGGATGGGCGAAGGCGGCGTGGTCCTGTCTGTTCGGACCGTGGCAGATGGGCGCGTGCGTGTTCGCAGTGGATTCTCGAGGAAAATTCGATGCGGCAGCCGCGCTGCACATTCTGGCCGAGAATCCGATCACGACCTGGTGTGCGCCGCCGACGGCGTTGCGGTTGATCGTGCGCGAAGATCTGAGGCGTTATCGCTTCCCGGTTTTGCGGCATTGTGTAAGCGCCGGCGAGCCATTGAACCCAGAGGTCCTGGCGGCGTGGAAAGCGGCGACGGGCTTGACGATTTACGACGGTTATGGCCAAACCGAAACGACCGTGCTGATAGCCAACTCGCGCCGGCGCGGAGACGCGGTGCATCCGGGTTCGATGGGCAAACCATCTCCTGCTTATACGGTGGCGTTGCTCGGGGATGATTTGCGGGAGGTGCCGGTCGGTGAGGAGGGGGAAATCGCGGTTCAAGTCAAGCCGCAGAGGCCGGTTGGTTTGTTTCGGGAATACTGGCAAAACCCGGAAGAGAATGCACTGCGCTTCCAGGGCGATTGGTATCTGACTGGCGACCGCGCGCGGCGCGATGAGCAAGGTTACTATTGGTTCGTCGGACGGGGTGATGATGTGATCAAGAGCGCCAGCTATCGCATTGGGCCATTTGAGGTCGAGAGCGCCTTGCTGGAGCATCCCGAGGTGGTGGAAGCCGCGGTGGTGGCCAAGCCGGATGCGATTCGCGGCCAGATCGTCAAAGCGTTCGTGGTTGTCCGTCATGAGTCGGCGGCCTGCGATCAACTCAAGGCCCAGTTGCAAGAGCATTGCAAACGCGTGACTGCCCCTTACAAGTATCCGAGAGAGATCGAGTTTGTGCCCGAGCTGCCAAAAACCATCAGCGGCAAAATCCGGCGAGTCCAGCTTCGTGCGCTATGCGAAGGCGACAAAGCAGATCGAGCAGCGGCTTGAGGCGGCGTCCAGGGAGTGGGCGCGGTGGTTCCCTATCGGTCGGACCGGTCGGACCGGTCACTTCGGTCGGACATAATGAGTACGTCTGGCGCCCTCGGCCTGATCTTGTCGCCGGGAGCAATCTTGCGCGTTTCATGCGAGCCCATGGCCTTGGCTCCCTGGAACAACTCCAGCGGCGCTCCATTTCTGATTTGGATTGGTTCTGGAACGCGGTGCTTGGCGACCTGGACATCCGCTTTCGCCGCCCTTATAGACGAGTCGTTGATCTTTCTCGCGGTGTGGCCTGGGCCCAATGGTGCGTCGGAGGAGAGATGAACATCGTGGACAATTGCCTGGATAAATACGCTCATACTGCGACTGGCTCGAAAGCCGCCATTCGCTGGGAAGGCGAAGCAGGCCAAAGCAAAACGCTTTCGTACCGTGAACTTCAGCGGGAGGTGAATCGTATAGGCAATGCGCTGCGCGCGCTCGGCCTTGGGAAAGGCGATGTAATTGGAGTCTTTATGCCGATGGCTCCCGAGGCGGTAGTGGCCATGTTGGCCATTATAAAAATCGGCGGGATCTTTTTGCCGCTCTTTTCCGGATTTGGTCCCCAGGCCATTGCCAGCCGGCTTGCGGACGCTGAGGCTAAAGCGCTGTTCACCGCCGACGCCTGCTTGCGCCGCGGAAAAGTCTGCCCGATGAAGCCCATCGCCGACGAAGCCATCGCGAGTGTCGCATCTGTTGAGCACCTCATCGTATTCGAGCGCCTCGGCCCACGCCGCTCCGGCCTGGCCCCTGGCCCCTCTGCCCGTGCGGTTCTGTCGTGGAACGAACTGCGAGCCGCCGCTGGTGAGGAAGCAGTCACCGCACCCACCGGCGCGGACGATCCGATGATGATCCTCTACACTTCCGGCACGACTGGCCGGCCCAAAGGCGCTGTCCACACGCATTGCGGCTTCCCGATCAAAGCCGCCCAGGACCTGAGCCACGGCTTCGACCTGCGGGCCGATGAAACTCTCTTTTGGGTCACAGATATGGGGTGGATGATGGGCCCGTGGCTTGTGTTCGGCGCGCTGCTATTGGGCGCTACAATGATGCTCTACGACGGCGCCCCGGATTGGCCGGAACCAGACCGGCTTTGGGCTCTGATCGAGCGGCACCGCGTCACCACCCTGGGCCTATCGCCCACATTGGTGCGTTCGCTGTTACGGCATGGCGAACAACCTGTTCGCTCACATGACCTTTCCTCACTGCGCAAATTTGGTTCGACGGGCGAGCCCTGGAATCCCGATCCATGGATGTGGTTGTTCGAAACCGCTGGGGGAAGGCGATTGCCGATCATCAACTATTCCGGCGGCACCGAAATTTCCGGAGGCATTTTGTGCGGCAACGTCCTCACGCCCCTGAAGCCATGCGCCTTCGCCGGTCCGTTGCCGGGGATGGCGGCAGACGTGCTCGACGAAGGCGGCCAACCCGTGCGCGGGGCCGTGGGCGAGTTGGTCATTCGCCAGCCCTGGATCGGCATGACCCGCGGCTTTTGGCGCGATCCGCAGCGCTACCTCGAAACCTACTGGTCGCGTTTCCCCAACGCTCCACGCTCATCACGCTCCCCACGCTCCCCACGTTCCCCCGCCATCTGGGCCCACGGCGATCTCGCTCTGGTGGATTCAGACGGCCAGTGGTACATCCTCGGCCGATCCGATGACACGATAAAAGTCGCTGGTAAACGCGTGGGGCCGGCGGAAATCGAATCCATCCTCGTGGCTCACCCTTCCGTCAGCGAGGCCGCAGCCATAGGGGTGCCGGATGAGCTTCGCGGGGAAGCGCTTGCTTGCTTTTGCGTCCTGAAGCCTGGGCAAACTCCCGATGACGCCTTGCGTCAAAATCTCAAAAATCGAGTCGCCACCGAATTGGGAAAACCTTTCGCCCCACATATCCTGAAGTTCGTTGGCGATCTTCCCAAGACGCGGAATGCAAAGATCATGCGCCGCGTTATCCGTGCTGCATTTCTCGGAGAGGAGCCCGGGGACATCTCTTCGCTCGAAAACCCGGCGGCGTTGGCTGAGTTGAAGAAGGCTGGCTGAACACACTAACTCGCCCTTTCCACTAGGATAGTTCGCTGCTATTCTAAAGCATGTTCAAGCCAGGTGAGAATGGAAATCACAACCTGTCCCAAAACCGGGCAAAGTCCGGCGTAAACGCAAACCGCCCGGGCAGACAATTCTCAATTCTCGAGCGGCCAAAGTCGCGGCGAGCGCGAAAGCCACGCCCTGCGCATGTCCCACATTCGGAACTGCAGGACAAGCAGAGCGAACGGGACCATCGGGAGCTGCCGATTGATAAGGTGGGAGTGCGTGGGCTGCGCTTTCCGATTCAAGTCCGCGACAAAGCGTATGCGGTGCAGAATACGGTGGCAACCATCGGGATGTTTGTGGATTTGCCCAAGGAGTTCAAGGGCACACACATGAGCCGTTTTCTGGAAGTGCTCAATGCGCATGGCCATGTGATCCACGTGGAAAACATAGAGGATATTCTGAGGGCCATGCAGGAGAAGTTTCAGGCGGAAACCTCACACCTGGAAATCGAGTTTCCTTATTTCATGGTGAAGAAAGCGCCGGTGTCGCGCCTGGAGAGCGTTATGGATTACGTGGCGCGTTTCGATGCGACGGCCTGCGGCAAGGAGATTGACTTTGTTTTAACGGTTAAGGCAATGGTGACGACGCTCTGTCCGTGTTCGAAGGCGATTGCGGCGCGCGGGGCCCACAATCAGCGGGGCGAGGTCACCGTTGAGATTCGTTCGCGCAAAGCGGTGTGGATCGAGGACCTGATTGCCGTGATCGAAGAATCGGCGAGTTCAGAGCTGTACGCGTTGCTGAAACGGCAGGACGAAAAAAGCGTCACGGAACGGGCTTACGATAATCCGGTGTTTGTGGAGGACCTGGTGCGGAACGTAGCGCTGAGGTTGAAGGCTCATCCGGATGTGACGTGGTACAAGGTGCAGGCGGAAAACCATGAGAGCATACATAACCATAATGCGTATGCTTGTATCGAGAAACGTTAACTAAGTTAATTAGGTTAACTGAGTTAATTAAGTTAACTGAGTTAATTAAGTTAACTGAGTTAACTAAGGAGCAGCGGAAAACACCGTCGTTTTCGCAGTCTGCTTTGCGTCTTTGCTTCTTTGCGCCTTTGCGCTAAATCCGAACTAACACCGTGTGTCTTAGGCTAACGCTCGCCCAGCCTGGCGTTCGAGGATTCGCAGGGGTGACTTTTCGGGGGTGACGAGGGCGGACATGGGGATGATGAGGGTCTGCTCGACGGCGTGCTGGCCGTAGAGAACGGCGTGAGGAACGGAGTCGGTGAAACAAATCCAGGTTGAGCCAGGAGGGAATTCGAGTTTGATCTTGGGGCAATCCTGCTGGAACGCCGAGTTCTCTTTCATGTAGTCATGGAAATGGAGCATGAACCGGTCGTACGCGGAATAGGTCTTGATCTTGAGCCCGAGGGCGCGGCCAAAGGACTGAAATACGCCGGCCACACCGGGTCCGCTCCGGGTGGCGAACTGATTGAGGCCCGCCTGCTCGGCGTGATCGCGGGCCAGTTCGGGAAAGGCGTCGGTTGTATTCCACACGCGCCCTTCTGTGGGGTTGACGTTCGTGAAGCAGCGCAGGATGCGTCCGCCGTGGGTTGGGCGGCTGGGGAAAGCGTCCACGTGCAGAAGGTCGTTGCGCTTGCGCACCGGGAGATTGCGGCTTTGCTCGGCCTCGGGACGGAAGCTGGCGTAATCAACAGCCCAATCCGATGAATAGGGGGCGAGGAGTTGTGAGAGGAATCGAATGACATTTTGCGAATAGCGGCGCATGACCTCGTGCAGTCGGTCCGCCGTGGCGGCATCCTGACTTGCAAAGCCGCGGAGCAAGTCCTGTTTCGGCCGATAGGAAATGTTTTTGTGCAGGCGGGAATCGCCTAAGCGCTGGGAGATGAGGAATTTGCGGTCGTCCTCGGAAAACTCGAACGGCAACTCCTCGAAATAGAGGATGCGGCTTTCTTCAAGCTGTTGGCAGCACCACCGGGCGCGGCTCTGGGGATCTTCGCCGTTTTCCCAGCCGTGGCCTGCCCGAAAATCGGTCACGGGTACAAGACATTTGTGCGTCATCTCCATGATTTGCATGTTTCCATATAGACAGAACTGGGAGCGGGGGCAAATGAAATTAGCGGAGCGCCGAATTCCATTTCGGCGCGACCGCAAGCCGCGAGTTCATCCGGCCTTTCTATTATACGACAGCCTTCGCGCCGAAACGGAGTTCGGCGCTCCGTTGGCGTGGGCGTTGGTTCCAGGTAGCGCAGATTTCTAATCTGCTGTATCGCAGTGCTTCCAGCCTGCGAACTGGGCGGACGCGCTTTGGTGATCGGGCGGTCTGCCGATTGGAAATCGGCGATACAGCGCGATACGGCAGATTGGAAATCTGCGCTACTCCAAAGGGTCGTTTTGACTTTGCCGTCTTCGAGTTTTCAATTAAACTAGTTAGAACTCAAATGGCCTACCAATCCTATCCCGCTGGGCCGAACTTTCCTTCGAACGAGGCGTCCGGCAAAGTGTTGGCTTACGACGAATTCCTGAGATGGCCGGGTGACAATCAAGACGTCGAATGGGTTGACGGAAGAGTGGTTCCCATCAGCCCGGTTACAAAAGCTCATGCGGTCATCCACGGATTCCTTTATTCACTGCTGACGAGTTTTGCCGAAATCCGCCACCTGGGACAGGTGTACGGCTTGCCGTTTCAAATGAAAACGGGTCCGGATCTGCCAGGGCGGGCGCCGGATATTTTCTTTGTCTCGAATCAGAACCATGAACGCGTGAGGCTCTTATATCTGGAAGGTCCGGCCGACTTGGTTGTTGAAATCATCAGTCCGGGCAGCCGCGCGACGGATCGGGGGGACAAATTCTATGAATACGAGCAGGGGGGCGTTCCGGAATACTGGCTGATTGATCCGGACCGCAAGCAAGCCGAGTTTTATATCCGGGGACAAGACGGCATCTATCGTTTGGTATCAGTTGGGCCTGGCGGTATTTATCACAGTAAGATGATGCCGGGATTGTGGATCAAGGTGGCCTGGCTGTGGGAGACGCTGCCACCGCCAATTCCGGATGTGCTGAGGGAATGGAAGCTGATCTGAGGTTGTTCCGGGGGCGGGACAAACAGTTGAAAACGGTTTTTCGGGTGCCGGTGTGCGTTTCCACCGGGCTAAAGCCACGGTGTTAATGAGAGTGGGCCGTAATGTATCCGGCTGAAAGGACTCGATTAAGTTTACGATTAAGTTTGCGACTAAGTTTTTTAAGTCCTTCCGTTTTCCACGAATATTTTTCCCTGCTGTTAGTCACGGCTACGCTTTGGCAACCGGCAGCATGGGCGGGTTTTTGAAGATATTGTGGCTGCCGGGCATCGGGGGCTCCAGGGTGCGGAAGGAGGTCCATTGGAGGCCGGCGCAATTTTCGTAGATGAGGTCGGGGCCGTAATGGAAAGTGGAGTTCAGCACGGTGTCCCATTCAACGCCTGCGCCGCTGTAGGCTGCTTCACGACCCATAATGGCCGTGAGGGTGCTATCGGTTACCTGCCTGGCTTCGTTTAGCTCGGTGTCCTTGGTAATGGCGTTCATCAAATCAACGTGCTCTTGCACATAGGGGTCAATGGATTTCTCGCGAAAGCGCCAGGCTTCGCCGCCTTTGGGATGGATGGTGGCGCGGCTAAGATCAGACCAGCCTTTAGTGGCCTGGACGGCTTCACTGACCGAGGCCCACTGGCGTGTGACCTGGCCACAGTAGCTGTGGCTTCGCACGCCATTGGGATATTCGAACTCGACGGCGAAATTGTCCCAAATCTCGCCTGATTTGCCGAGCAGTTGCTGGCGGGCGCCCATCCCCCAGGCTTTGATCGGATGCGCGCCCATGATCCAATTGGCGACATCAATATTGTGGACGTGCTGTTCGCAGATATGGTCGCCGCAGAGCCAGATGTAGTGATACCAGTTGCGGACCTGGCGCTCGATGTCGCTGTCGCCGTGATCGCCGCGGTGCCAGATCGGGCCGCCGTTAACCCAATAGGCGCGCACGTCCATGATGTCGCCGATGGCGCCGTCCTGGATGCGTTTGATGGTTTCGATGTAACTGGCCTGATGACGGCGCTGGGTGCCGGCGGCCACTTTGAGGCCTTTTTGTTTTGAAACATCCGCGGCGCTGTACATTACGCGGGCTCCAGGACCATCCACGGCCACGGGCTTTTCGGTGAAAATGTTTTTGCCTGCCTCGACTGCGGCCTTGAAATGGGACGCACGAAATCCAGGGGGAGTGGCCAGAATTACGTAGTTGACGCCGGGCACCGCCAGCGCCTTTTGATAAGCGTCGAACCCGCTGAAACATTTCTCTTCAGGCAAATTGACCCATTTCGGATCGTCGAGCCATTTCGGATCGGTGGCTTTTTTTGCTACCTCCGGGAACGCGTCAGCAACGGCTACGATCTTAGCATCGACCCCGGCGATGCCGGCGGCTTCGAGAAAGTTACCGGCCGCGCCACTGCCACGGCCACCGAGCCCGATGACGATGGCATTGATCGCAGGCTTTGTGTCGGCGCGCAAAATGGCCGGCGCCGCCATGGCGGCGGATGCGGCAAGGGCGGAGGTTTTGATGAATTGACGGCGATTGAGCGCAGTGGATGAGGGGGAGGGTTTGGTTTGCATAATGTTGTAGCGGAAATGTTAGCTGCGAATTCGGAATTATTAAATTTCAAACTTCAAACTCCAAAATTCAAGGAAACTCCAAACATCAAACTTCAACTGAACGGGCTTGGCGCGGAGTCTTGAATGTTGGAATTTGAAGTTTTTTTGAAGTTTGATGTTTGAAATTTGATGTTTCAAGAGAGTTTGAATACGTGCTTTTTAAAGGGACGCTCGCGGCGGGCGCGACATTCGATTTTCTCAGTCCTTCTCGACTCCGCTATTCCAGTATTTCTGCATCTGCTCGGGAGGAGGCACTTTGAGGGGACGCACGATGCGGAAGCCGACCCATTGAGCGTCGGTGAGGTACCAGATGCTTTTGGGCAATTGCGGATCGGTGGCTTTCCAGGCTTTGTCCGAGCCGCGCCTGGCTGCGCTGCGGCAGGCTTCGGGTGGATCATCCCAGGAGCCGCCGCGCACCGAATGAGGATAGGGCTTGGTGGCTTTGCGCAAGGGATCTTCGATTACGGGTTTGGTGGCACACTCTTTGTAGAAATTCGGATCATATTGATCGAGCACCCACTCGACCACGTTGCCGTAAATATCATAGAGCCCCCACGGATTGGGCTTCTTTTTGCCGATCTTTTGATATTTGAAATCGCTGTTGTCCTCGAACCAGGCGTAATCGCCCAGTTGTTTCTTATCGTCGCCGAAGAAATAAGTGGTGGTGGTGCCGGCGCGGGCGGCGTATTCCCATTCGGCTTCGGTTGGCAGGCGATAGAAGTGCCCGGTTTTGGCGCTGAGCCATTGGCAATATTTATTGGCGCCATGCTGCGTCATGCTGATGGCGGGGAAGTTGTCTTTGCCCATGCCGAAACTCATTTCGACGTAGGGACGCGAGGGATGCGTGACGGCGTCGGCCAGCTTGTCGCCTGTAGCATCGGTGGTCACCATGGTCAGGCGGGTGCGCCGTTCCTCGTCGGGGAACATGAACAATTCGTATTCGTTCCAGGTGACTTCGTACTGACCCATCCAGAACGGAGAGATTTTGACCTTGTGCTGCGGACTTTCGTCGTCTTTGCGGCCCGCTTCATTCTTCGGGCTGCCCATAACGAATTCGCCTGAGGGAATGGGCACCATGGAATAAGTGACCTGGGTGCCGGGAATCGTGTTGGTGTACGGCTTCATCTCCTTTTCGCTCTGCGCGGAGTTGGCCGCCACGCTGCGCGAGTAGATTTCCGGGATGGTGACGTTGTCGTTATCAGCCAGGGTCGGCAAAGTGCCGAAAGCGCCAGGGACGTATTTGCCGCTGGATTCAAGGTAGATTTGGTATTTGCTCGAATAGTTCGAGCCGGCCGCAGCGGTAAAAGCGATGAAGCCATTCGGCACGCCTAGCGCGCAAGTGAACAAGCTATTGGTTGCAGACAAGGCCTGGATCAACTGACTGGATTTGCCACGATGAAATTGAAATAGGCCTGCCGTCTCGCCCTGTCCGAAGACGATGAAGGATTTGTCGCTTCCCGCAGCAATAGTAACGACCCGCTGTATGGGCTGACCGAGATCGAAAGGTTGGCGAAGGCCGAACGAATACGCGTCGGGCGGCACTTCCGCCAGCTCGCTGTAGAATAGCTTCGTCGTGCCCGGTTTGTAGAAGAGGAAGTCGGTAAAACCGACATCGCCCGGTGAGGCGAACGCGTAATCTGTTCCTGATGTAAAGCCGGAAAGAGAGGCCACTACCGAAGGCTTGCCATCGAGCAGGCCTTCAATGCGCACATCGTCTGCTTTTTCTCCGCTCACAATGAAGGAAACCATCCGGGTGTAGGGTGCTTTGAGCTTGATGGAATTGAGCCGCATGGCAGCTCCCGGCAGAACCTCTTCGGCAATCTTCGGAAATTGGGCGCCATCATTGCGCAACAGCGTGGCGAGATTTGGGTCCGGGGAATTGAGAGTGCTGCCCACGTAGAGATCAGCCAGGGGCGATTTGGCGGGATCCGTGGTATGCACCGCGGCAATTGCGCTCGGCCCAAGGGCGTCCGTGAATTGGATCATCACTGGATTCTTCGAGGCGATGGGATCGGAAGCATCTGCCAGGCTTAACTCGGTGCCGGTCGGGGAGGCGAAGGCAAAGCCATCCAGGTTTTTGGCGAGGACTTTGCCGATCGAGAACCCGGTGACGGACTTGAGACCGCTGGGACGGCAATCTACCCAAGTGAAGGCGCCTGGCTGTAGCTGGTAGCCGAGGCGGTATTTGCCGCTGGCTTTGTCCACGATTACCAGGTCCATCCGGCCATCGCCGTCGAAATCGCCTGTGCCGAAAAATTCATCGTGAGTTTCATAAATGCAGGAAGGCGCGAGAGAATTCTCGGATCGAGCGGGGTTTGGGGAGAGCGCCAGGAGGCCGGCCGCCGCCGCGGCGAGAAAGAGGGGAGCTTTCATCTTTGAATCTATCAATGAGGGGATAGTGTGGACTGACTGAGTGCAGAAAGTCAAATGGGTCTTTGAAAGGGGGTCTTTGAAGGGAAGGCTAATAAAGCTATCGGTTGCGCGTCGCTATGCGAAAGCGGCAGAGGACTAGAGGACTGCCGCACTCCAAGACGCTGGCGCGAGTTTGTGGCCGCCCGGAAATTCCGAAAGTTTTGGAGTGTGGTCCCGATCCATCGCGATCCATCGGGACTGCTTTACGTTGGACTGCTGAAGGCTCCCGACACTTCCGACGCACTCCGTTTTATTGAATGTTCTGCCTCGGGATTGACCCTGTGGACTGGTTTCTTTACGGTGCAATGATGATCGCCGACAAGTCCAGGACAAGGGCTTCATTGAAGCCGCGCTTCAGGGTGCTGCGCGGCAAGGACATCGCATTGGGGCCGGGCAAAGTGGAATTGCTTGCGGCAGTGGCAAAGGCCGGATCATTGAGTGAAGCCGCGAGCCAGTTGCGGATGTCGTACATGCGGGCTTGGACACTGGTGAACACAATGAACAAATGCTTCAAAGAACCCGTAATCAGCGCAGTCCGAGGCGGCCGCAGCGGCGGCGGAATGAAGGTGACCGACACCGGGCGCCATGCCCTCGCTCTATATTACGAGATCCAGGCGGCAGCAGTGGCGTCTGCACGAAGTCCCTGGCGACGGCTTGAAAGGTTGCTGCGGCCGTGAAACAGCCGGGGCGCATTTTAAATACATCGTTATTCCGGCCCCATCCACGTTTAAGATAAATCGCTCTTTCAGCGCTTGAATGGGTTTTGGATCGCAGAACCCAGGGCGTTGCCCTGGGCTGGTATAAGTGACGCCTTTGGCGTCGAAATGCGCGGGAGTCTTTCTTCTAATCTTAATCTCCAGACAAAGTGAAAGACAAAGTGAAAGACAAAGTGCCTGGAAGCATTACACGCTGGCCCACGCGTTATATTTGACAAAATATAACGCGCGTGGCTTTATATGGGATGCCAATCCGGGCAACTACGCGCGGCTTCAGCCTGGTCGAGCTGTTGGTGGTGATGGCCATCATTGCGGCGCTGGCGGCGCTGCTGTTGCCGGCGCTGGGCAATGGCAAGACTGAGGCGCGGCGCACGCAATGCGTCAACCAGCTTCAGCAGTGGGGCAAGGCATTGGGCTTGTACGCGGACGAGAACGCCGATGCCACGCCAAGGCGGGGACAGGGAGTGCGGCCCTTGACGCAGCTGGATCGGCCCGAGGATTGGTTCAATGCACTGGCTCCAGAGCTTAGCGTGCAGGGATTCGGCAGTTACGCGAGCAGTGCGGGGACCAACGGCAACTCGCCACCGCAGCTTTTTGTTTGCCCGGAAGCCAAGGCTGTGCCGCAGCGTTATTTCCTGACTTATGCGATGAATATGTATTTGTCGCCCTGGAATCAGCCCGAGCCGCATCAGTTCAGCGCGATTCCCAAGCCTGCGATGGTGGTGTTCCTAGCCGATGGCGGGGTAGGATATTCTTCCGCGTTTCCGGCGGCGGCGGAGTACAGCCCGCAGGCGCGCCATGGCCGGATGGTGAACCTGGCCTTTGTGGATGGGCACGCGCAAGGCTTTAAGGGAGATGAAATTGGGTGCAATACTGGGACGGCCAAACGGAGCGATGTGATTTGGCAGTTCGATACGAGTTTGCCGGCTTTTGCGCCATGACGGAGGTTTTTACACGCGCGAGGCGAGCGGCCAGTGTTAGTCCCGGAGGGACGCCAGAAAATAGCCCAGCGTTTCAACGCTGGGTAGGCGTGATGGAAGGGTATGAGTCCCGGAGGGACGACAGAGAAGGCGGTTCTGCCGTCCCTACGGGACTTATTCCACGCTCGCCCCTGAACCCAGCGTTGAAACGCTGGGCTATTCTCTTTCATCCCTACGGGATTAAGAACCCAAAATCGAGTGGCACTGGACTGAGGTTCGCCGCCGCAATGGCTCTGGCGTTGTTCGTGATTTCGTTTTCCGGCAAAGCCGCCTGGTTTACGAATGGCGCTTCGGCGGATGCGTTCGTGCGGGCACTGGCGCCAAACTCGAATTACGGGGGGGCTGGGGCGCTGTCCGTGGCTGGGCCCAGCGCGGTGAATGGTTCGGGCGTGACGAATGGAGTCTTTGACAGCTTCATCCGCTTCAACACTGGGGCCATGGTGACGAACTTTAACGCGCTTTATGGTACGAATAACTGGGTCATCACCGCTGCGAAGCTGCAGGTGACCGAGATGGGCGCGCCACCGAACGCGGTGTTCAATCGTGGGGTAGGAGGATTTGAGATCCGGTGGATCGTGAATGATAACTGGATCGAAGGCACGGGCACACCGAACGCCCCGACAACCAATGGTGTGGCATACAAGGATGAAACGAGCCTGCTTAACAGCCAGACGGATGTGAGTCTCGGAACATTTACCAATGCAGGCATTGATACCACGCTCAGCTTTCAGCTCACACTGCCGCCGGCATTTATCCAGGACGCCAGCGCGGGAGGGGAAGTGGGGCTCTATTGGAAGGCGATAGATCCGCGTATTGGGTTCACAGTTGATTCGCGCAGCTTCGGAACGGCTTCGGCATTGCCGTATCTGGAGATTTCGGCGTTGCCCGCACCGGGGATTTCTTCGATCGAATTGTCTGGCGCGGATGTCATCCTCTCAGGGACTAATGGGGCTGCGGGCGGAACTTATCTTGTGCTGGACAGCCCCAGCTCGACATCGCCTTTAGGCCAGTGGGTGCCCATCGCGACCAACGTGCTATCGGCGAGTGGACCGTTTACATTCGTTCTGACGAACTCGGCGAATGGCGCATTGGGCGCTCAGTTTTTCGCGATTAAGGCGCAATGAGCAACGCCAGCATTGTAGGGCAGGCTTTCCAGCCTGCCGGTTCAGGGGGCTTTTAGCCCCCTGAACTGATCCACCCCAAGGGCCGCGGCGCTGAAAAGCGCCGCGAACCGGCAGGCTGGAAAGCCTGCCCTACATGGCAGTTGCCGAGCTCTGCGTTGCAAATTATTTTCCTCGGTACGGCAGTTGGTGGAAAACGAATTTGCTGCGCTTGAACGTAAGTCATTGGCTATCAATGAAGTCGTGTTCATGGCACGGTCAATGCTTGGCATTGGTCCACGTAGCATGAGCCTGGCAAACCCTGGCTCAAGTTACGCGATTCAGCCGTGCAAACTGGTGATGTAACGATTACGGCAGGAGCATTTGCTCCGCAGCCGGATGGGTTACAGCTTGGGCCCTCTTCAACTTGTCCCTGCAAAAACCAACAACCAAACACAACACCATGACTTATGACCTTTACGCCGTGGCGGTATTGATCGCCACTCTCCTCATTGTCTTCCTGGGCTGGGAGAAAATTACCGGCAAACCGAAAGATGCAGACCAGACTGGCGAGCATGAGCAATTACCGGCAGTGCCGCGTTTTGTCCGCGGCCCGCAGGTCCGGTCCGTCCCCCTCGAGCCTCAACCCTCGGCCCTGCCCATCCGGTTGAGAGGCCATGCCACTACGCATGATGAGGAGTCATTTCCTTTTTAAGTGAACGATAGTCGCTCCCCATCCGCCGTACTCGGGATGGTCGAGCGTGAACGAGGAAACCTGCGGATGCTTTGACAGTATGGAATGTACGGTGCGGCGCAGGTTGCCAATGCCTTTGCCGTGAATGATGCGGACCTGGTAGATACCACGTTCAAGACACGCGGCGAGGTACTCCGAAACCACCTCTTTCACGTCGCGAGGACAGAAGGTGTGCAGGTCCAACACACCGTCTATCGGAATATTAACGGGTTCGTCCATTTCGATGCGATGCGGTTAAAAACGACTTTAACCACGGATGAACCCGGCGCGGCAGAACCGCAGCCGAAGATAGACAGAATCATTGAAGGACAGAATTGTTTTCAACGAGAAATGATTCTGTCCCGCCATGATTCTGTCTCAAGATTCTAATGGATAGCAGTCCGTGATTTTTGAACTATGTAAATCGGTTTAGTGCGTTAGCACACCGACATAATAATCCATAAACGCATCGCGCCTGGGTTGCAGGCAGACGGTCACGGGTTTTCCCTTCTGCTCATCTATGCGGGTAAAACCGCGATCGTCCACATAAATATGCAGCACCGGTCTTTGTCCAAAGAAGGCTCCTGGAGTTGCTGTCTCAGCGACGGCTAATTGATCGTGCAAGGTCATTCGGCTGTCGGGGCTCTCCAGCCAGAGGCGATAGAGACACTCCAGCGAGCTTGTAAGTGGGGAGTCGCGCTTGCGCACACGCTCGCGCTCGTCGGTCTTGAGTTGCACCAGGGTTGTCGAATCAAGCGGCACAATGGTCAACGGCAGCCCTGCGCCGTAAACGAGCTGGGCATCTTTGGTCGCGGCCACCACATTCCATTCGGGCACAGGATTGGTCTGGCCGGCAGGATGGTAAACGCAGCCGCTCATGAATACGGCGCGTTTGAGCGATTTGCCGAGCCCGGGCTCTTTGCGCAGGGCGTCCGCCACGTTCTGAAGCGGACCAATGGCGATCAAGGTGATTTCGCCAGGATATTTCCTGGCTTTCTCAACGATGAAATCGGCGGCGGGTTGGGCGATTGGTTTTAAGGCCGTGAAATCTTCTGCCCAACTGAATTGGGGCGAGAAATCGTCACGGGTCTTACGACCCACAGCAACCGGGATGTTGGTGTGACCGGTCACGTGGAGCAGTTTGCAGGCGATGTTTGCTCGCGCGGGGGTGTTGCCGTCGCAAATCGTGACTCCGACCGGGTCAAAGCCGGCATAATTGAGCACAAAGCCTAATGCCCAGGCGTCGTCAATATCTCCTCCGATGTCCGTGTCCAGAATGATCTTGCTGGGCGGCTCGTCCTTGGCGAGCGCTGCGCCCATTAAAAAACTGGCGAGAGCGGCGGAGATTGTGAACCGAAAGACACTGGCCATGACACCTTTCCCTGAACCTCGGAGCGCATTTGCAAGAAGAGGCCCCCTCACCCCGGCCCTCTCCCCCTCGGCGGGGGAGAGGGAGAATCGCCGGCCGCGTCTTTGCGAAAGGGCGTTCATGGTTCCAATGGAATGGAGACCGCAAAATCCAATCATGCGGCACAATTAAAAGCCTAGGTCTCGAATCGTCAAGGATTGGCCTACGGACCAACGCGAGTATTTCAGAGCATTTATGGGGCTTTCGCCCCTATTGTGAAGGATTTGTAGTGAAGTGACTTTGTAAAGAGGAGGAAAAATATGCAGAGAAATAGACAGACACTATTAAAAACAGCGGCTGCTGCGGGGCTGGCATTGATGCTGGCAACGCCGGTGATAAAAGCCCAGCAAACGACGCCGACGCGGCCCTTGAGCACCGACGCTCAGCGCGGCACGCTTTCGGCATCCGATTACCGGTTTGTTGAGAACGCGGCCAGAGGTGGCATGGAAGAGGTTCAGTTGGGGCGTTTGGCCCAGGAAAAAGGGGTCAACCAGAGCGTGCGCAGTTTCGGCGAGCGCATGGTGGCCGATCATACCAAAGCCAACGACGAGCTGAAGAAGCTCGCAACCAAAAAGGGCGCGATGATTCCAACTACGCTGTCGCATCATGAACAATCCACGATCGAGGACCTGCAAAAGGCATCCGGTGGCGAGTTCGACCGCACCTACGCGCGCGCGATGGTCAAAGATCATAACACCGATGTGAAGGAGTTTGACCGCGCCAGCAAGAGCCTCACGGACCCTGAACTGAAGGCGTTTGCCCAAAAGACCCTTCCCACGCTTCAAGACCATCTGAAGCTGGCCCAGGACATGGAGGGTGCTGTCAAAGGTGAGCGGTAGCAGGAGAGGACTACAAGACTACTAACCACGGACCACAAGACCTGAGGTCTTGTGGTCTTTTTTTGTACCTGGGAGCGCGGGCATCTTGCCCGCGTGTCTGCAATTTCGTGCTCTCGCGGGCAGGATGCCCGCGCTCCCAGGTGGGCGCCCATGCCCAAGTGCGGGCCCATTTTGCGATCGGTTTAGAACTCAAACACCACACCAGCCGGACCGGCATTAATAATCGGTGTTTTCCCGATCTTTGCCCGTTGGCCAGCGCAGGCATGAATGTGGCCGCACACGACCAACCGAGGCTCGACTCGAATTACCGTATCGCGCACGGCGGTACTGCCGAGGCTGCGACCCGGCGCGGGCTCATCGAGGAAGCCCTTAGGCGGAGAGTGCGAGACCAGCACCGCTCCAGCCGGGCAATCTCGCAGTAGCCGCTCGGCATCGACTTCCGAAAAATCCCAACTCCAGTCGCCGAATGGTGTGACGGGGATGCCTCCGCCAATGCCGAAAAAAGGCTGCCCTTCCACCTCGTGTCCGTTCCCATGCAAGACGCGGGCGCTCGGCCACTCAGCACAGGCCGCAAGAAGCTCTTCGTGAGATTCGTTGTTCCCGGGAACCAGCACGGCAGGCACCTGGATCGTGCGCAGGATTTCGATGCAAATGCATACGCCATGGCGAGTATTCGCGAAGTCTCCCGCGCCAACCACAACATCCACTCCTCGCGCCAACTCAACCATTCGTGCGGCCGCAGAGGTGTTGGTGTGCAAGTCGCTGAAAAGAAGGAATTTCACGGTTGGCGAACTATGCTCTTGCTGCCCGAGGCAGCCAAGCGCAATTTAGGTAGCACGCTTGTGCTATAAACAGGCCACCCTCTACGGGGTTTCAGATTACGCGCCGCAAGTGGAGCCAATCGGTCGAAGGCTCATCAAAACGGCTAAGCGTGTTTCAGTGATCATTCGGGGCTTTATCGTTTAGGATCGTTGCCGTCACAAACACCAGAAGCTGTTTTGATTCATTCGATGCTTTGGCGGACTGGCCTTTCTGGTCGAACGGCTCGCCCAACAAAAGAGTTTGCCCGGGGAGCAAGGAGGCCTGAAACCTCATCTGGTGGTATCTGAAATGCGGCAATGGCAATAGAACATGTTCTTCCTTTCCACCGATATATACGGGCGTCGTACTCGCCGGCTGATCGTAACCCAGGAACTCGGTCATTTCTGCACCGCCCATCAAATAGATCTGGTTTCCCTCCGGCAGAAATCGAAGCATGGGCGCCAGATCAATCGTGGGCCCGACCGGCATATTCGTGGCCAGATACGGCACACCGCCCGTCGCCGGCACACCGGGTGGCTTGAGGGCCCTGGGGTCCACGTTGGTCACGATCGTCTGCATTAGAACGCACTGCATTTGGGATCGCCGGCCGCTTTGCGTCGTGACCTTCCCTTCGGAGAGGATGGTCGTGCCGGGCGAAGATTCGAGAGTTTTCAACGCGCGTCCAGCTTGCTCCTCGCTTAGGACTCTTGTCTGATCTCGGGGCACGGAATCGGATTCAGGTAAAGCGGCCCACAGGCTCGCTGCCACATCGTCGGGCGCCTCGACAAACTTGCTTCTTAGCAAAACCAGCGGCTGCCCCACGTTGAGCGCGGAGACTCCTTGCTCGATCCTATCGATTTCTTTCTTCGTAGCGCGGATTACTAACGTGCCTTCCGTTTGGTTAAAGAAAATCGTTTTGGGTGGCTGAGTATCCACACCAAGGCTGCTCGTGAAATTGGTCATGGCCGAATGAAATTGGATGGGATCACGCATTTGTGCCGGATCAATGCCCGCCATTTTCGCCAAGCACTCCTTGAAGGAACCGGGGTTGACCCTGATTGTGCGGAACTGTAAAGCGGCAAGCTCGTCGGCCCGCCGAAGTGAAAAGACGACGCCGCTATCGTCAATAGAGTACCTAAGCGGCGGCTCTGCGACCTCAACAATCGCGTTCAGCACTTGAAGAAGCGACGCGCCAACCAGCGCCGGCTGGATGGAAATTGAGACCGCATTCGCGTCCACGCTCGTAAACTCCTTTGGCAAGCCGGTAAAAGGGTCCAGCGTGGGAGCCGTTGGGGAATTTATGCTCGATGGCAGACCGGTTGCTGGATCAATCGTCGGCTCCGATGTTGAAGAAGTGCCCCACTGCACCCGGAAATTGATGCCGCGTCCTTCCGGGTCACCTTGCTTGGATAGCTCAGTCAGTTGTTGTGCCACTTCACTGAGCGGCACCCCGACGAATGAAAGTCGGTCCACGTGAATGGTTTTCAGCTTTTGGAGGATGACCTCGTGCGAGAGGTTCGCCCGCATCGCGGTTTCGATGAAATTGTCGAGCTTGCGCTGGCGGAAGGTGGCGAAGGTGATCCCTTGCTCGTTGAGCATTCGGATCATCGTCCTACGGTCCCTGAATTCTTTCCTGATTTCTTCATCCACCATCTCATCCACCACGCTTTCCGGAAGGTTGTAGCCCGCCGCCTTGAACGCCTGAAGCATCTTTTGGTCGTCTTTGCGACGCTTCTCAACTTCGTGCTCCAACATATCCGGACGATCGTAATATCCGCGCCAAAGCAAGCCGACGTTGGTGTTCGAACGTGGCTCGGCAGAGACACCAATTCCCGGTGAGGCGATCGCGCTCAGATGAGGCGGAGGCGCCTGGCCCATTGGTACTGCGATGGTCGCAAAGGCAAGAAAGCAAACCACGGACACTAGCGTCAGCCCGGCTTTCAGGGGTTGCCTCGGCTCCAGGAGGCGTTCAATGCGCTGGCTCAGCGAATGGTTCGACTCGAGGATGCCCACCACACACAGGCTGATAATTGGGCGGGCCAATGCCAATTTGGCCACTTCCAGCAACGCCGCGGGATAGTTATCGGCCTCGTGGCGCAAAGCCAGCCGCACCGAATCATCTACGGCCTCTTCGCGCAGACGCCGAATATGCACATTCGCCAGCCAGAGGAGCGGGTGCCACCAATAAACGACCTGAAGCAGAGTCTGCAACCAGTTGATCAAAATGTCTTTGCGCCGCAGATGCATCAACTCGTGGCATAACACCGCCCGCAGTTGCGCGCTGGTCAAGTGCTCCGCCAAATTGCGAGGCAGGAGGAGCACAGGGCGAAATAAACCGCAAACGGCTGGCGATAAAACTGCGTCGGTCAGCCGCAGTTCAACTTGCCTCTGAAGCCGCACGCAGTCCTGGGCCTGGTCGAGTATCTCTCGTAATTCACGATTCGGAGGCCGCGCCGCCTTCGTTAAGCGACCGACCTGGCGGAAGCGGAAAGCCAACCGGGCAAACAGCCCCAGGCTCACCGCCGGCCAGACCAAAATTATCCACGCGGAG
Organism: Verrucomicrobiota bacterium; assembly: GCA_003176045.1. Classification (GTDB taxonomy): domain Bacteria; phylum Verrucomicrobiota; class Verrucomicrobiia; order Limisphaerales; family UBA8199; genus PSRM01. The sequence goes on from PSRM01000249.1 coordinate 24,238, forward strand.
GCAGGCACAGGAGGCGATACAGCCGCTGCGTGAGCGGATGAGATCGAGGATGGGTCGAACTCGTTGGCAGGCCCGTAGCTTAAGGTCGCGGCAGTTTGATGCAGTATGACCGATGGCCCGGCGGAAGGGCGGACCCACCAGGCCACGCTGGTCGGCAAGGCCAGTGAAGGCGGTAGCAGCAATTTCAACAACACTAACAGCCAGAACCAGTATCGAACTCCAGGGGCGACCTTGCGACGCAAAACCAAATCCATGCCGAACAAAAGGGCAATCAGCAAACTCGATTGCCATAACATCGGCCAGATAAAGGAGCGCAGTGCAGTGGGCCCGAGCGCGCGCAAAAAATTAAGAGTCGAATCCATAACCTATTTCCTTGCTCCTTTCCTGCGATTCTTGATCAGCGATTCCAACTCATTCAACTCCTCCGAGCTAAGATTCCCCGTCTCCAGAAGGCACTGCACCATCGGAGTAAGCGCGCCGTTGAAGGCGTGCTTGAGCGCATAGAGCAGTTCGCTGCGTTGCGCTTGCCGGCGCGTTACATCAGAATGATAGACGGTTTGGTGGCTGGATTTGTCCGCGGTCAGCAGGCCCTTGCTTACCATCCGGTCCATGAGCGTGCGGACGGTGGAATAGGTCCAGCCGGTTTGTTTTTCCAGCGCCTTCTGCACCTCCGGCGCGGTGCAGGGCTCTTTCTCCCAGACCGCCTTGATGATGGTCCACTCCGCGCCGGTCAGTTCAATGCGTGGTTTTGCCATAACGATTCAACGTTTGCTGCCCGGAGTATCTCTACAATTGTAAAGAATGTCAACAGGAAATATTTACAAGTGTAGAGGACGGTGGTAGCAGCCGAGGTGACGAGGCTCTGATGAAAAATCCGAAAGTCCAAAGTCCGAAATCCGAAATGGTTGGATGTCTCACCGGAAATTGCCGAACATGCACCTTTTCTTGCGCTGATTTTCGGCATTAGAGGAGGGAATGGGTATTTGAGCATAACAATTTTTGCTAAGTTTTGGACAATCCCGGTGAGGCGGCAGAATTCGGGGAGCCTTATTGTGCCTGCAAATGGAAAAGATTTTTGAAACTAATGAGAAGCCGATTGCTAATGGATCCGTGCCATCTTCTGCCGTCGCCTCGATGCCGTTCGCGCCCACAGTCGAAAGCGATGTCCCCAGCCAGAAACCACAACCTCCTGCCGATGTGCTCATGGAGTCGCATCCGGCGCCATTCGGCAGGCCGCGGGAATTCCTGGGAAACCGATTCGTGTATGCCGTGATCTCTCAGCGCGCTTATGGCCTCTCGATCGGAATCAATCTCAACCCGGACAAGGCGTGCAACTTCAAGTGCGCTTATTGCGAGGTCAATCGGGACGTGCCGGGACGTGAGTCGAAAGTGGACTTGGGTGCGCTGCGCGCCGAGTTGGAAGATTTGCTGGACCTGACATTTCAGGGACGCTTGCGCGAGATTCCTTATTTCCATTCTGTGCCGGACGAACTGCTGGTTCTGAAGGAAGTTGCTTTGAGCGGTGACGGCGAGCCAACGCTAAGCCAGCAATTTTCTGAGATCGTGCGGGAAGTGGTTCATGTGCGGTCCGGTGGCAGATTCCCGTTTTTCAAGCTGGTCCTGATTACCAACACAACCGGGCTCGATTTGCCGCAGGTGCAGAAGGGGCTGAAGTTTCTGACGTCCGAGGACGAAATCTGGGCCAAGCTCGACGCAGGCTCGCAGGAATATCTGGAGCGTGTGAACGGCGCGGGCATGAGCCTGGACAAAATGATGGCCAACATCCTGCTCGTTAGCAAACAGCGGCCAATCGTCATCCAGAGCCTGTTCCCGCTGCTGAACGGCCAGGAACCGCCTGTGGAAGAGATCGAGCGTTACGTGGACCGATTAAAAGACCTCAAAAAATGCGGCGCTCAAATCTCGCTCGTACAGGTCTATTCAGCGCACCGGCCGGCTCATCTGCCCAAGTGCGGCCATCTTCGGCTACGAACGCTCTCGCGTATTGCGCGGCGGGTGCGCATGGGCGCGCGGCTGCGGGCGGAGGTGTTCTGAGCAAACGTTAAAAAGGTTAAAACGTTAAAACGTTGAAACGTCAAAACGGCGGGCCGGCCTTAGTCCCGGAGGGACGACAGATAATAGCCCAGCGTTTCAATTTCAACGCTGGGTAGGAGATGGGCAACGGCACGAGTCCCGTATGGACGAAAGAAAAATTGGTTCTGCCGTCCCTGCGGGACTTATTTGCGTTCGGGCGCTCGTACCCACCGTTGAATTGAAACGGTGGGCTATTTTCTGTCATCCCTACGGGATTAAGAGGTTCAAAAAGTGTTGGCGCTGAACTAAATGTCAGCGAAAAGGGAGTTTTCAAAACCGCTTACTCTGGCAGTTTGTGACCTTTAGTGGCTCCGCCGCCTTTGGAGATGCACGTCGGCGGGGTTTCGCAATCAGTGACCTGGTAGCTGTCGGCCATAACGGTACCGCCGGACGGACAGACGAGAGGCTTCCGGTCCAAATAAGGGTTGAGGTCGTTTAGTGTAACCGTATCAGGGCCGCTTTTGTGGTTCTCGACCATGAATTGAGTCACGAGCCCGTCGAGCTTCTGCAAGTTGAGGATGCAAACTTGTTTCTGGGCCTTCTCGTTTGCATCCCTGGCTCCCCTCACGACCACCGCAGCCGCAAGCAGCCCGATGATTGCAACCACGATCATGATTTCGATGAGTGTGAATCCTGATTGCCGCTCTCCATAATTATTCATATCGGACCTTTCCATTTCTATTTACAAGGCCGCGGACCACGCCGCGTGAGGGCACGCGGCCTACAAGATATGTAGGCCGGGTCCCCGACCCGGCGCAATTTCCAGCGACGCTCAGCCCAGGTTTTCGTTCCCTCCTTTCTAACACCAGCGCGTCTGTTCTGTTTCGCCTCCAAAAACTGTTTGCATTGGCCTTTGGCCGACCCGACATTTGATGCCGATGAACGATGCCGAAAATCAGTGGCCGTCGCAGCCCGGGGTGCCGCCGCCGATTCAGTCACAGTATCAGCCGCAGTATTCTCAACCGCCCGGTTCAGACCCGACGCTGGGACAACGGCTGAAGAAGCTCTTCGCGCCAATTGGTGTGGCGCTGGTAGTAATCGTTAAGTTCGCTGCGAAATTGAAGTTCCTGTTGCCGTTGCTGAAGACGGGCGGGACCATGTTGGTTGCCTTTGGCGGCTATGTAATCATGTGGCCCTGGCAATTCGCGCTGGGATTCGTGCTGCTGATCCTCGTCCACGAGTGCGGACACTTGATCGCAGCGCGCTACTTCGGTCTGAAGGTGGGCGCGCCTGTATTCATTCCTTTCATGGGAGCTTTCATCGCCTTGAAACAAGCCCCGAAAGATGCGTGGATGGAAGCATGGGTCGGCATCGGAGGACCACTATTAGGAACGGGAGGAGCGCTCGTTTGCGAAGAAATCTTCCTGCTCACCGGCAGCCGTCTTTTCCAAGGCCTGGCCTTTGCCGGATTTATGGTGAACCTGATAAATTTGGCCCCCATCGGACAGCTCGACGGCGGACGAATCGTGACCGCTCTGTCGCCGTGGCTGTGGTTGATCGGCTTCCCGATTATGTTGGGGATTTTGGTGCTGAGCTGGCACAACCCTTTAGCTCTTTTAGTGACCGTCTTCATCCTGGTTACATCGTTGCCAAGGCTTTTGTTCTTGTTTCGCAGAAAGAGTGATGAGGAGCGGCGATACTTCGAGGTTTCACCCGGGCGCAGAGTGGTCATGGCGTTGATGTATTTCGGGCTGATCGCTTTCCTGCTAGTGTCTATGGCGTTCACGAGCCTCGTGGCCCCGGGGAGAGAATTTTGAGGTTCCTGGGAGGATGGCTTACCCGGGCCGGGTTTACGCCGGCGTTTTTCACTGATAGCTGCCGACTCGCCGGCGTCCCGCCGGCTCCCAGCTCATTCTGTTCCCTTCTTTTCAATAACCCGCAACGCGCGCGCCGATGCCCGCTGAACCATGATGCTGGAATCGTTGGTTGCCTGCTGTAACGCAGGAACCGCCCGCCCCGCTTCTGGACCAACTGCCTCCAATGCGCGGGCCGCGCCATAGCGCACTTGTTCGTCCTCATCCTTGAGCGCCGCTATTAGCTCCGGCACGGCCGGGAGTGCGGCGGAACCCAGCAGATCCAGCTCCGATAGGCAGATCCGTCGAAATCCATTGTCCTGTCCCCTTAACGCCCGGGCCAGGCACTGACCAGCAACCGAAGTCCGCACGCGCAAATCCCTTACAACTCGCACCACATTAGTGTGCTGCCCATTACGGCTCCATTCCTCGAGCAGCGGATCGAGTTGGTGCCGGTCAAATTCAAGCTGCTTTAGTGCCTCAACCGTGGCACCAAAGCAACCCGCGCTCCGCAACGCAGGAATCATATACGGTGCGGCCGCGCTCGCGTCCCGACCCAGTGCGCCTAGCGCCCAATTAATCTCCACCAGCTCCATTCCAGCGGTTGGCCGGGGCAGGCGCCGTCTCAGGAAGTTTGGTAGACGAGAGTACAGGCTGGCGTACCGGTAAGAAAGCGTCCCAGCATTCTTCCCGAATCGGGTTCCCAAGTACAAGGCCGCATTGGTGCCCAACGCTCGCAATCCCTCGGCTGCTTCCTCCCGATAAAGCGCGCTGGAATCCAGCATCCGGTCTCCCTTCGAATAAATCGTGGGGAATGGAACCGGAACCCAGTGCCGCGACGAAGCATTCTTAAATTCTTGAAACCATTCGGCTGCCGTTTTTCCCTGATACGCGGGTTCGGGTTTGCGCAAGCCACAATACAGCATCGCGCATCCTCCCATCACGCTGAGTGCGATCACGACCTTTGGCCAGAATCGGCGCGGCAATTCTCGAGAGCTTTTCTTTTCGCGGCCCATACGGCTTATCGCCCGGACGTCGAATTCACACGGAATCTAGTGTCGGGTTTCACAAGTGGATGGTAATAAATTCTACAGGAGGAAACGGAGAGAACAGAGATTTTTCCTCCGTTTTCTCTGTTTTCTCTGTTCAAAATGACTCCACACACTCGTGGGACACTACACTAACCGAACCAGTCCAGAATATAACCATGTTAGAAAAATGGTTCCGGACGGAAAGGCACTTATCCGGAGATGTATCCGTACTCTCGCGATCGTACAACTCTTGACAGCGTTCGCAGAATTTGATAAAAAACAAAACCGATGAAGCCACAACAACTGCGCCGCCCCACCTCAATATTCCCGACTGCACTAATTTCTTTCGCCTTGGTTCTGCTTGCCATGGTTCCCGCGCGGGCAGTTCCCACGCTAACCGTGGCCAACGGCGTGACCAATCCTCCGCCCAACTTGACTTCCACCGGTTTGAACCCGTCGCAGACGGAAGTTGCGCTCACGGCCAGCGTCGTATCTGAGGCAAATATGAACAATCTCATCCAGACCGTCCTGACCGCTCAAGGATTCGCCGGCTCGAATGGCTGGAGCCTGGCCAATAATGCGGTGTCGCTCGACCCCAACGCCACTTTCAATCTCACGATCTATTCCAACTATATGAATACCGCCGGCACGGCGTTCGGCCAGGCTGTCAACTTCACTAATAGTCCAAACCTGACCGGGCCTCCCACGGCAGCCGGGTCAACGAACACCATTCACTGGCTGCAACTTCTCAACGAAAGCACCAAGGTCAATAATTACGGCTTCGCGATCAATGGCCAGCCCGGCTTCTGGAAGTATGATAACGGAAACGCCTCGGGTGGTCCGGCCTCCGGCCCAGGCACTGGTCCCTATTACGATTCCAACGCGCCCCAGGGCTTTTCCACTCCCCCGGGTTTCTTCGATTCTCCGCACTTCTATTCGGGCGTTGGGTTTTATTTCTATGCCGATGTTTTTCCAGTTTGGGACGTGTACACCCCCGCATCCGGCGGCAATCCGGCAACCGAAACCATTGATATCGGAGACTATGGCGTTCAATGGGGCTTTTTAATTGTCCCCGAACCGTCCTCGATTTCCATGATCTTTTTGGGACTCTTTGCGGTTGGCATAGTCCTGCGCCGAGGCCGCAAAGCTTGAGTGGTACCCCCACCCCGAATTGAACGGGGATCAACGGTTTAGGAAACCGCTGCTCTATCCATTTGAGCTAT
>PSRM01000188.1 GCA_003176045.1 Verrucomicrobiota bacterium
GGACATGTCCGCGCTTTGGAACACCGCGACATGTCGCGGTGTTCCAAAGCGGCGACATGTCGCCGCACTCCAAAAGTTGCCTACTATTGATACGCGTCGCGGAGAACCTGCATGGTATGGAGGACCTGGAGCTTTGAGCCAAGTCCTGCGAGGTGCGCTCGGAGCTGGATGAGGCAGCCGATGTTGCCTGTGGCCACGAGGTCGGCACCGGTGGCGATTATGGCTCGGGCTTTTTGCGCGCCGAGAGACGCCGCGATTTCCGGTTGATCAAGATTATAAGTTCCCGCGCTGCCGCAACAAAGATGGGAATCGGGCAGTTCGAGCAATTCAACTCCAGGAATAGAGCGCAGCAATTCCCGCGGCTCGCGCCGCACTCCCTGAGCTTGCGCGAGATGGCAGGCGTCCTGGTACGCGACTTTGCACCCTGAACCCTGAACCCTGAACCCTTTGTCCCGCAGCCCGAGACGGTGGAGGAACACGCTCACGTCCATCACACGCGAGGAAAATTCTTTGGCGCGTCCTTCATCCTGTGTGCCGCGAAGGATCAAATGATACTCGTGCATCGCGGAGCCGCATCCTGCGGCGTTTGTAACGATGGCGTCCACATCGTTGGGAAACTCATTGAGATTGCGCCGCGCGAAGGCCTGCGCGGCAGGCAGATCACCTGTGTGCCAGGCGAGACCGCCGCAGCATCCCTGTGCCGGCGGAATGACGACTTCGACTCCATTTCGGGTGAGCACTTCGATGGTGGCAGCGTTGATATCTGGCTCAAGCACCTGCTGTGCGCAACCCAAAAGCAGCGCCACACGCGCGCGGTGTGGTAACGGAGCCGCGACCGTGAGGGAGCGCCCAGCGCGCTGTTGTGCCGAAGGCGCCGCAGAGGGCAACAGATCGAGCATCGGGCGCAAAGCACCAGGAACAAGACCCCTGAACGGCTTCACCATCCGGCCGAGCCTGGCCGCCAGACGCAACCTGCGTGGATAGGCAAGCGTTTTTGAAGCCAGAAAGCGCCGCAGTTTAGCGCCAGTTGTAAGCTGAAAATGTTCTCGCGCCAATGCTCGAAATGGGCTGAGCAAATCACGATATTGCACGCCGCTCGGGCAAGCCGGCTCACAGGCCAGGCAGCCCAGGCAGCGATCCACGTGTTTTTGGGCGGCTTCCCAGGATAATGAGCCTTCGAGGACTTCTTTCATCAACACGATCCTGCCACGGGGTGAATCCATCTCCTGACCCAGCTCGCGATAAGTTGGACATGCAGCCAGACAAAAGCCGCAATGCACGCAGGCCTGCACGGCCCGGGTCATTGGCTCGCCGAACGGGCCGAGCTTTTGGGTGGGGATGGAGTGGAGCATGGCGAGGGGCGAGGGGTGAGGGACGAGGGGCGAGGGGCGGCGAGGGTTCAGGGTTCAGGGTTCAGGGAGTTGGAGGATGAACGTTCAACTTTCAACGTCCAACATTCAACGTTGGCTGCGAGGCGGCACAGTAACTCAGTAGGGAAGTCCAGAGACGAGATCATAATCAATTCAGCTATCTAAAGATGGGTAACGTGCTTCGGGGTCGAGGGCTTGTTTTACAGCCAGGGTGATTTTGTTTTCGGGTCGCTGGCCGTACCAGAGAGGGCCGTGTGCGCGGAGGCCAAGGCCACTGAGTTTCAGGCGGCGCAGGCGCTGGTCGAGAGTGGCGGAATGCTCGGCGGAAGGCAGAGAAATGAAGGCCACGTTGCCGCCGGCGCTTAGATGAATGCGGGATTGATCGGGACGTTCAGCTTGAACGAGCTGGGAGAACAAGTCAGGCGCGGCCTGAGGCGTAAGCGGCACTTTTACCAGCGGCCCTTGCGGATAGGCCCAGCGGAATTCCCGCAGGTCCGACCAAAGGGCGTCTGCTTCCGCTGTTTCGAGCGAGCGGCCATGCCAGTGGGTGAGGATATCGGCGGATAATTGTTCCAAGGCAGCGGCCGGGCCGGCAAGGCGCAGGCAGAGGGTCTTGCCATCAGGAAGCAAATCGAGTGCATCAATTTCCCAGCGGCCTTTGGAGGCCTCGATCATGATCTGCGAAGCCACGGTTATGGGAGCGACCTCAGCAGAAGGTGGCTCATTTTGCGCAGAAACCTTTGAACCTTGAACCTTGAACTCTGAACCTTGAACCTCGAACCCTGAACCCTGAACCCTGAACCCATGAACATCTACACACAGCGTCACGGAGGACAAGGCGCGGGGGAAAACCTTGAATGTGATCTCGGCCAGAACGCCGAACCGGCCCAGGCTGCCGACGAAGAATTTCGGCAGATCGAAACCCGCGGCGTTTTTTACCACCTTTCCACCCATGCGCAGCACCCGGCCTGAGCCATCCACGAAGCGGACGCCGAGAATAAAATCCCGCACACCGCCAAATCGAAACCTGCCCGGCCCGCTGAGGCCCGATGCGACTGTGCCGCCCAAGGTGGCGCCCGCCTCGACCAGGAGCGGATCAAATGGCAGGTACTGTCCTTTCTCCGCCAGCGCGGAGTGGATTTCGCTTAGAGGTGTGCCTGCGAGGGCGGTGAAGGTGAATTCGCCAGGATCGTATTCGGTAATACCGCTCAATTGTTTGGTCGAAACTTTGGGAATATCGAGGGCGCTGAGGCCGCGCTTGGTCTGCGCCCCCACGGCAAGCAGATGAGGCACTGAGCGGACGGCGTCGGCGAGGTCGGAAATAGAGGTGGGAGCGAGCGAGGCCATTTTCGATTGCTGTTTAGATTTTTGAATCGCGCTTTAGAGCCTCAGATTTTCCCGGATGCTGCCATGTGTATTGTGCGAGCGCTAAAACGAAAGCGCGGGAATGCCGCGCACTCCAAACGCTTCGCGACGCACGACGCGCTCACGAGGCCGCGAAGCGTTTGGAGTGCGGCGTATTCCGCCGCTTTTCCGGACGCCGAACACATCCAGGCAATCAGGAACAGTCCGGGGCCGCGTAAATCGTAAATCGTAAATCGTAAATCGTAAATGAGAAGGGATTAAGATTAAGAGAAAGAATAAGATTAAGAATAAGATCAAGAACGAACTCATTCCCTCGCGATTACGCCGGCTTGTTCGAGCGGGTGCAGACCGACGTGCGAAAGGGCAGGCGCTTCGGCGCCTGGAAACATTTTGCCTGGATTTGCGATTTCAAGAGGATCAAACGCGGCCCTCAAGCGGCGCATGCAGTCCATTTCGTCGGGCCCAAACATGACCGGCAGGAAGTCCCGCTTTTCGGCGCCTACGCCATGCTCGCCCGTAATCGAGCCGCCCATCTCGATGCACATGCGCAGAATGTTTCCGGCCAGCGCCTCGGCTCGCTCCAAAGCGCCAGGCTCACGGCCATCGAACAAAATGAGCGGATGCAAGTTGCCGTCGCCGGCATGGAACACATTGGCGCAGCGCACGTTTGCTTCACGAGCCATGATGCCGATCCGTCGCAAGGCTTCGCCTAACCGGCGACGCGGCACAACGCCGTCCTGGACGATGAAATCGGGCGAGAGCCGCCCCACGGCGCTGAACGCGCTTTTGCGCCCTTTCCAGATGGCGATGCGCTCGTCGGCATCGCAGGCTGGGCGCGCCTCAACCGGCCTGCTAGCGGCGATAATCTCATCAAGCCGCATGCGATCCACACCCACTACTTCCCGTGGTCCTTCCAGCTCGACAATCAGCACCGCTTCGCAGCCCGGCGGATACTCCGCGTGGACAGCCGCTTTGGCAGCTTCAAGCGCCAGAGCGTCCATGATCTCGATAGCTCCCGGCAAGAGCCCGCTGGCAACGACCGCCGACACAGCCTCGCCCGCCTGTTCGAGCGTCCGATAGCCAGCCAAAATGGTATGGAAACATTCTGCTCTCGGCAAAAGCTGCAATGTGATCTCGAAGGCGATGCCGAACAACCCTTCGTTGCCGGTAAACAATCCGCACCAATCGGGTCCAATGTTCTCGCGGCTTGCACCGCCCCATTCAACGACTTCGCCGGTGGCCAGGACGGCTTTGATGCCGAGCACATGGTTGGAGGTCATTCCGTATTTCAAGCAATGCGCCCCGCCTGCGTTAAACGCTACGTTGCCGCCGATGGTGCAGATGGGTTGAGATGAGGGATCCGGCGCGTAGTGCAGTCCGTAAGGCGCGGCTGCCTGGGAGACCTGCGCGTTGATCACGCCAGGTTCAACGACCGCTATGCGCAGTTCGGGATCCAGACGCAGGATTCGGTTGAGACGATTGAGGGCGATGACGACTCCGTCTAAAACCGGAAGTGATCCACCGGACAGGCTGGTGCCGCTGCCTCGCGCCACGAAGGGCAGCTTATGCTCATGACAAAATCGCACCAGGGCGATGACCTCCTCCGCGGTTTCGGGAATGGCCACCGCCAGAGGCCGGGCGCGAAAAGCCGTTAGCCCGTCACTCTCGTAGGCAGCCAGTTGTTCGGGGCGGCACAATAGTCGGTCCGGGGGTAGCAGCTTTGCGAGAAAGGTGAGTGCGGACAGCATGTAAAAAGAGTTAAATAAGTTAAATAGGTTAAATAGGTTAAATGGGTGAAGCGCACAAGACGAATGGCGCGTATGTTAGCGGATGAGGAAGTATATGCGCGAACTGATTCGCCGGCGGCGAGCGGCTGAGGATTTGGCCTTTTTGGAAAAAGCGGTTTCAGGCGCTCCGGAAGGGGATCCGTCGGATGAGGAGATGCGTGAGATTGTTAAAGTCCAGCATCGCGTGAGGTCTCAGATGAAACGTGCGCGCCTTTCTTGATGCAAACGTCGTTTTCGCGGGAGCGCGCTGGCGCGGAGAAGCCCGCCGATGCCTTGTGGCCATGGCGAGGCGCAAGGTGATAACCTTCGCCACGTCTGAGACATTGGGCGAACTGCGCCAACTTGCGAACGAATTGGCATACAAGTGTCCGAACCCTCCATTTATGACCCCGGAATGGTATTACCGCAAGGTGACAGTAGTCTCTCCGGCGCCTTTAGGCAAGCAGCGCCGGGACCCTAAAGACGATCCTTATTTAGCTTGCGCGCTGGCCGCGCGGGCGCAAGCCATAGTATCGCGGGACGAAGACCTTCTAGTTTTGGAGAAACCATTCGGAATCGAGATTGTTACGCCCCGCGAATTGCTCGTGCGTCTAACAAGAAGCCGCTAACCCGAGGTAGCGAGCGGGGACGGCCGAGTCCGCGCGAGCAACAGGCTCCAAGACACGCGGGCAGGATGCCCGCGCTCCCAGGGGTGCTAATACGGTTGTCCGGGCAGCACCTGGCATGCGCCGTGGTCACGTACCCACACCCAATCCGGATTGTTGGCGTCGCCTGGAACATGGTGCCGACCTACGCCGGTAACAGGAATGTTGAGGACCGACGTGACCCATTTATGCAAGGCAACATGACCATCAGCGAACGAGAAGCTGCCTACGTTGCCGTGGAGGGCGCCGTCGGGTACGTCTGGAAAACCCGCCGCGGGATTCAGTCCCAACTGCAGGTATCCGTCATTGATACTGTCCGGGTGCTCACCGAGGAAAATGAAGGTGTCAGTGGGAGTAGGGCAGTTGAGGTCGGACACTTTGATGTAAAGTCTCCAGCCGGGATTGTAATTCAAGGGGCTTGTTGGAGCGTCTCTGATGAGGTAAATGGCGCCCATTTGGCTGTTCATCGAGTAACTCCGCAGGCGCGGGCCCACAAGCGCAGGGCGAGTATCGGCAGGACACTTGTAGGTTTTAATCTGCTTCGACATGTAGGGGGACATGATCGAATTGAAGTACTGGGCCTCGTTGGTGTTGTCTGAGGAGATGAAAAAATCCTGGCCTCCGCCGCCGCACCAGGTTTGGTAAGCAGGGTAACTTAGCGGCGCGTTCGGAATGAGCGTATCATCGAAATCGTGCGAGTACATGGCCGCTCCTTTCTGGAGGTTGCTCAGATTGTTCTGGCAAGCAATGGAGAGCGCTTTCATTTTGGCCCGATTCAAGGCTGGCAAGAGCAAAGCGGCCAGAACGGCGATAATGGCGATCACGACCAATAATTCAATCAGTGTAAAACCTGTGTCTGTGGTTGTTGGCTTCGCTTTCATCCTTTTAACGCTCCCGGCGTCGCGCGGGCCTCGTTCTGACGTGGCGTTGCGCGCGGTTCGCATCATTTGGCCTATATATAACATAATGGGGGCTTCCGCAAACGCGGAAGCCCCCGAAACGTTGGCCCGCGGGCTTATCTTATTAATGGATCGACAGACCAACCACTGCGGTGGTGGTGTTCTGGTTTGCTCCGGGCGGCGACCAGGCCCGCCAGTAGTTGTCCTCCGGGCTGCCGGCATAAAGATTGCCCACACCGTCAAAGTCCAAAGCCCAGCGGTATCTGCCGACATCAATCGAATCCAGCGTGCTGGTGACGGGGCCGCCACCCTTTATGGTTACCGCCTGGCCGCTGACTACGGTGCCCCCGATCGTCGGACAGCCCACTTTGAAGAAACCTGCCGGAGTACTGACGGTTGTGCTGGCTGAGAAGACGCCATTAGCCCCGGAGAAGGTGGCGGTGACTGGCGCATATGGGCCGGCTGCGGCGGTAGCTCCGTAGAGGGTCAATTGCGAAGCCAGGGGCGCGTACGGGCTGGCGTATCTATTGCCGTTGGGGCCATAAAGAGCCGTGCAAGCAACGCTCAGAGTGGTGCCGTTGAGCGAGACGTTGGTAATCGTAATAATCGGATTAAACGGATTGAACAACGCCACGCCTGGGGCGGAAGCCCCTTCGAAGTATAGCTTCGCCAACAGGGTAGGCTTGGTTTTGGAGTTGAGGATCCACTCGATACCACCTAAATCTGTGCTGGAGCCGCCGCCTTCGGTCCAAGCCGGGTTATTGACGAGGGCATAGCCCGACCCGCCAAGGCCACCTTGGGCGCCACCCTGGTTGCCCGGAGGCAGAACTCCACCGTTCCAATTTAGCCAGGCCGCGCCTCTGATGGCGGGATCGCCAGCATTGCCCCGATCCTGCTCGCCGAAAAAGTCAAAGTTGTAATCGAGTTGGATGCCGTCACATCGCAAATTGAGGGTGGCTCCGGAGGAAGCCTGTGCAACCTGCGTTCCGTAGGTGTCGGTCGGATCAGCCACCATGCTGCCCGGCGTGCCCACCAGGTGCCACACCCACGGGCCCACATTGGGATAATCACCCCAATCGGACACTAAGATCGCAGATTGGCCACCCGTATATATGCCGTTGTTCCCTGTATAGGAGCTGGCAACATCGCTGTGAATGATATCGAATGAAATCCAGCCGTAGCCGTTGTTATTATAGTTACCGCTATTGAATCCTGGGTTGTTCGCATAACCCGACCGGGGAAGGACGGTGCTTTGGAACTGTGAAGCCAGAATATCACAAACCTGGATCGACCCGCCGGCACTGTTGTCGGACCAGTAGATGCGGTCATCCTCACCGATTCGGATCGCGCTGGGTTGGTTGATTTGGAAGTACATGCCTCCAGGGTGTCCTCCGGTTAAGTCCGATTGGGCTACTGGTTGCATCTGTCCTACGGCGGTGGCACCACTATCGTTTGAGGTATAATTTGCATACCCATAGGAGCCTTCGTCAGCGGGCGAACCGTCTGCATTATATTTGTAGAAGCCGCCCTGTTGGGCCACCCCGTGCTGAGTTGCGACCGTCGCGCAACCCACCACAACGCGTCCGTAATATGGGCTGCTGACATTCTTATCCACGGCCATGCCCAAGGGAAAGACCGCGACGTGATTGTTATCGAGCGGGCTGATCTGCTGCCAACTGGAGTAGCCAGTGGCACCAGCAGTGACTTGGACCGTGTAGTTCCCGGGCCCAACCGGCTGGCTGCTGTTATTGTTGCCGTCCCAAATTACGGAATTAAGTCCGAGGGTTGTCCCGGCGTTTGGGCTGGCGATGTTGATGGTGCGGACGGCTGTGCTACCGGACAGGATCTTGATGGTAACCCCTCCTGTTGCGGCGTCGTTGAGGACGTAGGAGATAGTAGCACCGGCGCCTTGGGCGACGCTGGCCGTGCCAGTCAGAGTGCTGTTGATTTTGATGTTCGTGGCATAGACGTTGGCGTGAGCCAACTGCGTGCCGACACTGAGGGCGAGCGCAAGCGCCAGCCCGGCGAGGGAGAGACGATACTGTCTGGTAGGTTTCATAGATTTGGTTTTCCGTTTGGGTATTGGACTTTGCGGGCGGTGTGGAGGTTACAACTTAATCGGCATGGCTGGGTCACACGAGCGGGATCGCATGCGCCAATTCTGGCACCAAATCGGCAAGCCGCCCATCCCCACATTTGTAGGGATGCCGGCCATAGCCGCACACAGCCCACCGACCAAGCCCTGGGCTGCAGGCCAACCTGTATACTACACAGGTTAACCCGATCCACAACACTGCCATAACTGCAATTAAATCAGAAGGTCTTGCATCGAGTCAAGCTCAAAGTAACTTTGTTTTATGCCGAAATTGTAAAGAAACTGTGCAGGTTGAGGATAGTTTCATTGCTTTCCAGGAGGGCGAGCTGAGGGGTTATTTTCGGAGAGTCAGAACTCGACTAAGTTTGCGATTAAGTTTGCGACGAAGTTTAAGGGAATTTTTGCGCCTGGTAATGCCACAAGGCGCCGGGTGAGGGCACCCGGCCTACAGGAGCACCGGTTTCAACCAATCCTGGATCCACCGGGCGAGGGCCTCGATCCAGAGGGGATGCTCGTTCAAGCATGGGATGAGAGTGAGCTCATTACCCCCGGCCTCCAGGAAGGTTGCGCGACCACGAATTCCGATTTCTTCGAGGGTTTCCAGGCAATCGGAGACGAAGGAAGGGCAGATCACGAGGATGTTTTTGCATCCGGCTGCGGCCAGGCGAGGGAGTTCATAATCGGTATATGGCTTAAGCCACGGAGTGCGGCCCAGGCGGGATTGAAAGGACACGGAATATTTCTTGGGCGGGATGTTGGCGGCGCTCACAAACGCAGCTACGGTTTTGAAGCATTGGGCGCGGTAGCAGGTGGCAAGCGGAGAGGCTGGGGGCTGGATGATGGATGATGGATGATGGATGTCTCCGGCTGTGGTTGGATGGATCGATGGATTGATGGATTGATGGGGGGTCGAGGCCGGAGCGCGGACATTCCTGTCCGCAGCAACGCTCGAACGGCTCTCGGGGTTCGGATTATTCACAGCAGCTTGGCTTTCTGACGTTGCTGCGGACAGGAATGTCCGCGCTCCGACAACTCGGCAGCAATCGGGTGTGGTCAGACAATAGGAGCCGGTTGGGTCGGACTTGCGGAGTTGGCGCTCGGGGATGCCGTGGAAGCTGAACAGAAGATGGTCATAATTTTTGCCCAGGAAGGGTTGAGCGCTGGCGACCAGGGCCTGGATGTAGTCGGGGTGGTCGTAATAAGGGGGCTGGACCTGGATTCGCATGGCCGGCGCCAGTGTTGCGGCGACTTCCTTTACGCGCGCGACGGCGGTTTCGAAGCTGGACATTGCATAGTGCGGAAACAGCGGGATGAGTAAGAGGTCCGTGACACCCTTTTCCGCAAGCCGGCCGATGGCGTCCGGGATGGAGGGGTGCTGATAGCGCATGGCGAGTTCGATGGGCGGGGAACCGACCACGGACCACTGACCACTGACCACTGACCTCGAAGCCGCGCCTTGCGGCTCAGGACTTTGGACTTTGGACGATGGACTTTGGACTCGTTCCTGTAACTTGGCTTGCACCTTCCGACTGGTGACGACGAGCGGGGAGCCTTCCGGGGTCCAGATTTTTTCGTACGCTTCGGCGGATTGCTTCGGCCGGGAGGGCAGAATGGCAAAATGAACGAGACAGAACCGGGCCAGCCAATTTATGTCGAGGACGCGGCCATCCATGAGGAACTCGCGCAGGTAGCGCCGCACATCGGGCACGGAGGGCGAGTCGGGGGAGCCGAGGTTGACGAGGAGGACGCCTTTCATGGAAACTTCAAACTGCCAAACTTCAAACTTCAAGGAAGCATCAAAATCCAAGCTTCAAACGGACGACACGTTCCAAGCAAGGTAGCCTCAGGTTTCCGAAGCCGGCGTATATGCAAAAGGCGGCTCGCGACGAAGTTTGAAGTTTGAAACTTATTTGAATTTTGAAGTTTTGATGTTTGAAGTTTCATCCGTGTTTATCCGTGTTCATCCGTAGTCTTAACAAAAGCCGTCACGCGGTCCGCGGCGTTGCAGCCTGAAACAATGGAGTCGCTGAGGGAGACGCCGTCGCGATAATGGCCGGCCAGGAAGAGGCCGGGCGCATTTTGCTCGATCTGCGTCATCAGTTCGCGGAAACGGCCATAGCCGACATTATATTGTGGGATGGCCTTTGGGAAGAAGGCGGTGTGTTGGAAGACGGGTTTGCCGCGCACGCCCAGGAGTCGCTCCAGATCGCGGCAAGTCAGCTCGACTAACTTGTCCGTCGGGAGCGAAGCCAATTCAGGATAACGTTCCCCTCCAACATAGCTGGTTAGCAACAGATGGCCCGCCGGCGCGCGGTTTGGGAATAAGGAGGAGGAAAAAATTGTGCCGAGAATTTTGAATCCTTCGATTTTTGGGATGAGCACACCGAAGCCTTCGCAGGGATGTGCCACATCTTCGCGGCGGAAGCCGAGCACGACACTGGCCACTGGAGGGTAGCGGATTTCGGAGAGCGGACCCAGGTTGAGGGGCGAGATGATGGATGCTGGATACTGGATGCTGGATGGTGGATACTGGATGGTGGATGATGGATGGTGGATGGTGGATGTTGGGTGCGCACCAAGGGACCCAGGAGCTGCGCCGTAGGGGACGAGATTTATCTCCAGCTCGGCTAGTGCGAAGGCGGTGCCGGCGTAGAGGATGGCGCTGTGGTGGGCCGAAGGTGCGGCCCGGGGCGCTCCCTCACGGTCGCGGCTCTGTTCGGGGCTCAAGAGCCAGCCATCGCGAGTTTGCGTGAGCCGGGTGACAGGGGTGTTCAGCCGGACTGAATCGCCCAGTAGCCGGTGCAAGGTTTCAGGCAAAACCTGGAGGCCTTCATCAAAAGAAAACTTTGGCGCGCGGTCTTTGGAGATTTCACCGCTGCGTTTGCGCTCACGGGCGCCCAGGATTTGGCCTTTGATGAGCGAACCGTAGCGGGCTTCGAGCTTTTCCAGCCTGGGAAAAGCATGCTTCACCGACAGGCGGGCAGGATCGCCTGCATAGACGCCCGCCACCAGCGCGTCAATAGCTTGATCAAGAAACTCTCTGCCAAGCCTGCGGGTCACAAATTCAGCAATGCTCTCTTCTTTGCCGTTGTTCCGAGCGGGGACGAACGGCTCACGCAGAAGTGCCAGTTTGGCCTTCGCCGAGAAAAGGCTGGTGGTGAAGAACCCGAGCGGCGAATCCGGCATACGCACCGGGCGCTGCTTTCGCACCAGGTAGCGAGCCTCGGCTTTCGGGTTCGGGTCCATCCGCCTGCCCTCCAGCCCGGTGTCGCGGATCAATTGGCCGATTTTCGGTGAGGTTTCAAGAATTGTGTTTGGCCCGAATTCGGCGAGGAATCCATTGGAGCGAATGGATTGAATGACACCGCCGACCCGGCCGCTCGACTCATAAACCCTGACGGGAATGCCGTTGCGTTTGAGATAAAATGCAGCGGTCAGGCCAGTAATGCCGGCGCCTATAATGGCAACGGGTTTCATTGTTAGAGCGTAATGCTCTTAACGCGCATGGTTCAAATTCCGGTGTTCAGTCAGTCCAATGCCAGTTCTAGTCCCGCAGGGATGAAAGAAAATAGCCCAGCGATTCAACGCTGGGACGGTGGCTCGACGTCGCATAAGTCCCGTAGGGACGACAGAGAAGTGGTTCTGTCGTCCCTCCGGGACTTATACCGCTTAACCGCTCGTACCCAGCGTTGAAACGCTGGGCTATTATCTGTCGTCCCTCCGGGACCGAAACAAGCCGCATCTGAAAAGTTAGTGGCATTGGATGTTAGTCGGTGCAAAAGAATTCCGTACCGGAAATCTAGTGCCGAATAGTCGGCGGCGACAAATGGATGGTTCACGTTTCACGTTTCACGTTTCACGATTCACGTTTCACGTGGCTAGATCGTTTTCGAGAACCGGTTCTCCTTCCTCGTGGCCGTATAGGCATCAAAGCGCATTGCGATATTCCGTATCAGCAACCGGCCCAGGTCGGTAACGACCAGAGCGTCGGGAGTCTTGATGAGCAAGCCATCGGCTTCCATGTCGTCCAGTGAATCCAGTTCGGCGGCGAAATGCTCTTTGAAATCGCAGGCCAACAGCTTCGACATCGCCGCGTAATCCAGGCCCAAGTCGCACATCAGGCGCATGATGGTCGTGCGGCGGATCTTGTCCTCCTCGGTCATCACGTAGCCGCGGTGCAGCGGCAATTTGCCGCTATCCAGCGCGGCATAATAATCCGGCAAATCCTTGTGGTTTTGCCAATAGAACCCGTCGGCCTGGGAGATCGAGGACATCCCGAACGCATAAATGTCGGCGCCACCGCGGGTGCTGTAACCCTGAAAATTTCTTTGCAAAGTCTTCTCACGTTGCGCCAGGGCCAGTTCGTCGCCGGCGCGCGCAAAATGGTCCATGCCGATATAAACATAACCCTGAGCGGTTAGTTTCTCGATGGTCAGTTTCAGCAATTCCAATTTGGCTTCTGGTGATGGCAGCGTTTCGGGCTTCAATAGCTTTTGCGCGGGTTTGATCCAGGGGACGTGCGCATAGTTGAACACGGCAAAACGGTCGGGTTTCAATGAAAGGATTTCGTCGAGGGTTTTTTCGAACGAAGCGGCGGTCTGGAAGGGCAGGCCATAAATCAGATCAATATTGATGGATTGAAAGCCCAGCTCGCGCATCCACCCAAACACCTCTTTTGTCAGATCGAACGGCTGAATCCGGTGAACGGCCTTTTGGACTGAGGCGTCATTGTCCTGCACGCCCATCGAAGCCCGGTTGAACCCGACTTCGCGCAAGGCCACGACATGATCGCGCCCAATCCGCCGCGGGTCCACCTCGACTCCGGCTTCGAAGTCCGAAGCGAAATCAAACCGCGAATGAATCAGTTGTCCCAGGCGCCGGATTTCGTCCGGCATCGAGAAAGTGGGGGTTCCGCCGCCGAAATGCATCTGGACGACCTTGCGCCTGGGATTGAGCAAAGGCCGCACCAGGTCCATCTCACGCTCCAGGTACTTGATATAATCGCCGCTCTTTTTCTGGTCGGCTGTGATAACGGTGGTGCAGCCGCAATACCAGCAGAGCGAGTAACAAAATGGCAGGTGAAAATAGAGCGAGAGGTCGCGCTGGCCCGCGTTGTTTTGCCGGATCTTCTCGACAAAAACTTCCGCCGAAATCTCCTCTGTGAACTGCGTGGCCGGCGGGTAGGAGGTGTACCGGGGGCCGGGCACGTTGTACTTTTTTATCAGATCGAGATCAACTTTGAGCATATTTTGCGATTGCATAGCGTTGCCTTAGTCACGGGCGCGACCAGGAGCGCGGCGTTCACGCCGCTTCAACGTCCTTTGGGCCGAACGCGCTCGACAAATCCAGCCCACAATATAGTCGTATGGTGAAGCGGCCTGAAGGCCGCGCTCCTGGAGGTTAGATGCCGCGTTGGAATTCATGGCGTTGCCTTTAGTCAC
>PSRM01000021.1 GCA_003176045.1 Verrucomicrobiota bacterium
ACCTTTTAAGCTGCTGCCTTGCAAATCAATGACTTACGTACTCCACCCCCCTCCAACCATGAAATTTCGGTTAAGATGGGGACGTACGAGCAAAACCTTGGGCTGCGCCGAACTAAAGGAGTTAAATAAGTTAATTGTTACATCACACTATCGGGAGCCACTCGGAGCTGAATCCAGAACCGGCTGCCCTCGCCCAGTTTGGATTCCACGCCCACTCTGCCGCCCATTCGTTCAGCGGCCTTGCGGACGAGGGCGAGACCGAGGCCGTTGCCCTCGAATTGGCCGCCCTGATGCACGCGTTCGAACATCGTGAACAGCCGGTCCTGATAAGCCGGATCAATGCCGATGCCGTTGTCCTCGACCCACAAGCGGACCTGGGACCGCGGCTGTTCGGAGCGTGGTTCAGTCCACACTTTCACTATGGGCTGAACATTGGGCCGGACAAATTTCACCGCGTTGCCCAGCAGGTTGCTCACGCACTGGGTCAGGAATGCTTTGTGCCCCATGACTGGGCTTAATGGGTCCTGAATCTGCACGGAAGCTCTCGGCGGATGAAATTCCGGATACTCGCTCACCAGTTCCTCGACGAGCGCCTTCACATTGACGGGTCTGAGCTCGACTGGCGCGTTGCTCAAGCGGCTGAAGGCCAGGACACTTGTGGCGAGCACGTCCATGCGCGCGCCGGAGCGGAAAATGCGATCGATCATGTCGAGCAGCTCTTTGTCGGTGCAGTCTTTGAGCTTCTCTTTGACCAGGCTGGCGTAGAGTTGTATAGCGCGCAGGGGAGCCCTTAAATCATGCGACATCCCGTACGCGAATGCTTCCAGGTCTGAGACGGTTCGGCTCAGGGCGTCTGTTCGCTGGGCGACCTGGCGTTCCAGGTCCTCGGCGTGAGATGCCAATTGCGATCTGGCCAGCTCGAGCTGGCGAACAACATTGTTGCGCTCCTCAAGCGCGCTCTCCGTCTCCAGGATTTTTTTCTCCAATTTGCGCACGACGCGAGCGGAATATTGCTTGAGAAAGCCGACCTCATCGTCGGCCGAAAGCAGCGACTTGGTTTTGAATCCGCCCCTCTTGCCACGCTCCAGCGTAGCCTCTATCTGGCGAAACAAACTCTCCGGATCGGCTGTCTTCGGAATATAGGCTTCAGCGCCCAGTTTCAGCCCCAGCGCCTCGTCCTCCGCATCGGTGTACGTCGCCGTATAAAGTATGAATGGGATTTCGTTAAGGCGCGCATCCCGCTTGAGGGCGTAGCAAAGCTGGAACCCATCCATTTCCGGCATGAGGATGTCCGAGATGATGAGTTCAACCGGCGACTCCTGCAAGCTTAGGAGCGCCTCAAGGCCGTTGGGGGCAGATTGCACCGCGAAACCGCGCGCCTTGAACTCCTGCTCCAGCAGGTAACGATTCACCTGGTTATCATCAACAACGAGAACTTTCATCGCATCTGTCCTTTGCGCCATGACCTCTCGCGGTATCAGAGTCTAGCGATTTCTCCTTGGGCTGGCAACAGTTCATTGAGATTAAAAGTGCGCGGACAGGGCTGTCCGCGCTTCGCGTAGCGGCTCCGGCCGCCTTGTCCACTTATCACCCCCGCCGCTTCTTCCCACTCATCAATCCAACAATCCAACAATCCAACAATCCATTATTCCGACATTCCATCATTCCGTCATTCCAACCCACCGCTCCAACTCCTTCTCGGTCACCGCGGCCGGATGTCCCTGGTAACGCACAATCCCCTTGCGATCCACCACGAGGACATACGGAATGCTCGTCACGCCCATTTCGCGGCTGAAACTGCCGTCGGTATCGAGAGCGACAGGGAATTCAACTTTTGGATCAGCCATGGCCATAGCGTCCTGCTCGGGTTCCGAACTCACACCCAGCACGACGATTTTTTCCCCAAACTTCTTTTGGGCAGAATTCCATTGGGAAATGTACTTTCGGCATGGGACGCTCCAGGTCCCCCAAAAGGCGACCAGCACGACCTTGCCTTCGAGCGCAGGCTTCGCCCCCAACCATTTGGCGCTCTTGAATGAAGGCAGAGGTTTGCCGATGAGAGATTTCTCAGAAACCGGATCGGCGAGATTTTCAGGCGAACTGGCCGTCACCTTTTTCGTCGCGCGAGCCACGCTATTTGAAGCCAGAGTGGCCATGTAGCGGGCGTCATCCTCAGCTTTCCCGCTTTCTGCTGCCTCGGCCCGCTGAGGATCGTAATTAAAGCGCTTTTGAACCTCCGGCTCCAGATTCCGCAGTTTCAAATCTGCCAATCCACCATCGTGTTTGATGTAGATCTCGGTGGCATTGAACCCCACGACAGTGACGTTTGTATAAGTGTGTGACCCCGCCTTTAGCAAATCGAACTTGATCGGCGCAGCATCCGCAACGGACGACACGAGGAAACCAACAACCACGAATAAAAACGAATGAACACGAATGAATTCGCGTTTATTCGTAAGACTACCCATTAGCATCTTCGCAGGCGGCACAAATTCTTGAGACAGAATCATGGCAGGACAGAATCATTTCTGGTTGAAGATGATTCTGTCCTTCAATGATTCTGTCTATTTTCGGCTGCGGCTCCCGCACTATGCTCGTTCGTGGTTTACTCCATCAGCACGGCCCGCACGCACACTTCACGTTTCACGTTTCACGTTTCACGCCGCCACCGGCTCGGACTTGAAATGATTCCTGCGAGGATCGGTTGCGGCAATCACGACGGAAACGGATTTCTGATTAAAGCCTTTGAAGCCGCCATGACGCTGCAGGTTCTCCAGGTGGCTGCCCAGTGCGCCTTCTTTTATGAATTGTTCACATTGTTGCCTTGTAATGAGTCCCGCCTTCAAAAGCTGCTCGGCGCGCTCACGCCGCACCGGCCAGCGCTCGCCTTCGGTGAATGCTTGCCGCAGAAACTCAAAATCCGAAAACGGTTTCATCATATTCACCCCGGCCCCCTTCAACTGGTCACGCAGGAGATCGAAATCGAAGCGCGCTTCTAAATGATGCATCCCGGCCTCTAAAAAGCTTTCCCCGTGCAGGCCCACCCAGAGCCCGACGGTGCTCACACGCGGGGCGGGCGGAAGCTTCTGCACAGAAAAATCTATCTCCGTTTCTTCCGGCATCAGGTCCACGTCCGCAAAGACTACAATGCCCACCACCGGTTGTTCCATGATCTGCGCGCCCCAGCCCGCCTCAGAGCCGGCGTAATAGCGTTCACGTTTCACGAACCCGAGCTTCAGCAGAAACTCGATCAGGTCGGTGAAGTGCTCTCGTGAACAGCGAAAAGTGTGATGATCGTGGTTGCCCCACCCAAGGCCAAGTGTGTCCTGACGATGCTTTTGAAGCCGGCCGGCCGTGTTCCGGCTCTCCCAATACCACCGTTCCGTTTCGAAGAAGAACTGGCAGGCAAGGTCCCTGCCGACCAGATCAATCACTCGATCCAAAATCCCGTTCGCGGCTTTGACCGCCTCCGCTTCTGTAGGCGACGACGTCAGGAGTCGCTCGTGGCCCGGCGCTACAATCCTTGGTCTTGTCCGCCACAGCTCCCGCGCCTTAATAATTCGTTCCAGTTCACCTGGAGCGAGGGCTTCCGGCACGAATCCGCGATACGCCCGCCGCTCGACCGCCTCCAGTCGCGTTCCGTTCTCCTCCGCGACCAGCACCCGCCGATAACGCGAGCACGGCTCGCCTTCCGGTTCGGAGGTGACGTTATGACATGAAATAAAATCAGCCACAAACTCGGGTTTCAACGCGACCACGATTGGACCTGATTTGTTGCCACGGTGGAGGACGCGTGGGAGCGTAGCCCGCGGGTGCTCGTACGCGGCCTGGGCTGCTGCTGTTTCAGCCTGCTCGTCGAGCGTAAAGCCTGCTTCAACCAATTCTTCTTCATGCGCAGGCCCGAGCACTAGATGGTCCACCCACTCGAAGAAGTCGGTCCCGGTCTCAGCTCTCATTCGTTCCGCCAACACACGGGCAAAGCGGTTTTCCTCCAAAAACTCAGCAATGCGTTTGCGCAGCAGTTCTTCGGCAGTATTGGCCAACGGCCAGTCGAAATTCACCGGTCCGGGCACATGTGGAGTTTCGGTGGTCAATATCCGCGGACTGGCTCGCTGTTTGGTTGGACTTTGCATCTATAAGCTTAAACTTCCTTGAAAAGCGAGTCCAACTCGACTGTAAACTGAGGCAGAGCCTCGCTTACCAGATGGCCGCCGGGCCCGCGCAGGACTCGTTCTCGGAACTGGTCGCCCGAGCTGTGGCGATGGACCTCGATCTGCTTCTCCGGCGCGAGAACAAGCCAGACCTCTTTGACGGCCGCCTCGGCATAATCACGAAGTTTGGAACGATCATAATCATGGCTGGTCACGCAAACCTCGATTATTAGTTCAGCGCTGCGCGGGTGCCCGGCTGCATAATCCTCGATTGACCCACGAACCACCGCCAAATCAGACACCGGTTCGGAGCTTCGGCATCGGATCTGCTTTTCGGGACGGACATGCGTGCCAGAAGCGACGCATTTCTGCAGCAAACCAAGCAGGCGCATGAAAAGCAGGGCGTGGAGAGGTGATTCTGGCATTTTTGCATAAACAAGGCCGTTAACTAACTCCGTTTTCTCAGGCAAATAGCCCAACTCACCAAGGACATGATATGCCTCGACGGAGAGAGGATAAGGAGCGGGCGAGCGCGAAGTCCGTTTTTTTTCTTCGATTGCCGTCATAAGAAACCAATAATCTGCGCAGCGTCGCAAGGCAAGGCCGAAACGGTACGGCAATGGATCGATGAAGGGTTTTATCGTACTGCTTCCAGCCTGCGAACGGGAGCCGGTGGGCAAATGCACGATCTGCCGATTGGAAATCGGCGATACAGCAGGTTGGAAACTTGCGCTACTCTTCCACGGAGGAGCGCGGCGTTCACGCCGCTTCACCGTGACAGAGCAAACCGGTGCCGTAATTTTCCTGGGCGTTCCTCGCCATCGGACCTTGAAGCGGCCTAAAGGCCGCGCTCCTGCCGTTGCGGAACTTTTTGCCGCCTGGGCTGTTCAAGCATAGGGTAGGTGATGGACCTGGAATCAATGGTTGGACTGGCGCAGAGCAATGGCGCCAGCGATTTGCACCTGGAAGCGGGTTTGCCGGCGGCGTTGCGCGTGCGCGGCGCGCTGCGCACGATTGGCGAGCCGCTTGCCGCCAGGACTTTGCTGGAGATGGCGCAGACTTTAATCGGCCAGGACCAATGGCCACTTTTTCTTGAACGGCATTCCGCCGATCTTTCCAGCACGATTCAAGGTGTCAGGTGCCGCATCAATGTCTTCAGAACTTCGCGCGGGGTCGGAATGGCCGTTCGTTTGCTGGCTTCGTTCCAGGCTACAGTCGAGCGGCTCAATTTGCATCCGGACCTAAAGAAGCTCACTTCGCATACTCATGGGCTCATCCTGGTGAGTGGTCCGACGGGCTGCGGCAAATCTTCAACTCTCGCCGCTCTCATTCAGGAAATCAACCTCACCGAAACCCGGCACATTATCACGATTGAAAGCCCTGTCGAATACACGTTCCGCCCTCGGCGCGCCTATATCCGCCAGCGCGAGGTCGGGCGCGACACACCCAGTTTCGATCAGGCGTTGCTGGATGCTCTGCGCGAAGACCCGGACGTGCTCATGGTTGGGGAACTGCGTGATCCCGAAACCATGCGCCTGACTTTGAACGCATCCGAAACCGGTCACCTTGTAATGGCAACTGTTCACTCCGCCAACTGTACTGAGGCGCTACAAAGGGTGGTCTCCGCTTTCCCTGCCGAAATCCAGGGAGGTGTGGCCTCGGTGCTGGCGGATTGTCTGCTGGCGGTCATCTCGCAACGGCTGCGTTTCCGGCAGGATCTCAATATACGCATCCCCGAATGTGAAATCCTCATGCCCACACACGCCGTAAAAAACTTCATTCGCAACCGGGACTTCTTTAAAATCCAGTCGGCGCTCGAAACGGGCGCCGACCACGGCATGTGGACCTTTCAACGCTATCGCAACTGGCTCGACAGCCGCGCCAAGTGGCACGTGCCGGGCCAAACGCAAGAGCCGCCAGACAGCGAGACGGGCGAGCCCGCTTTGCCGGCGATGGGCATTGCCGCTCAGAGTCCGGCCGTCGGCTCTCCGAAAGTGCCCGTTCGGCCCGCGCCGTCAACTCGCCCCCCCGCGACCCCGAGCCCTGCGAGAATTGAAATCGAACCCGGAGAAAGCGAGTTTGGAAAGATCTTGAAACTGGGCACGTAAAACGTGAAACGTGAAACGTGAATTGAAACGTGAAGCGACTATGCGCCGGGTGAGGGCACTCGGCCTACAGGAACGAACGTTGGGGCACGTAGGCCGTGTGTCCTCACGCGGCGCTCTGGTAGTATTCTGCGCAGGATGTTTGTGCGCCCTCAGCGGTTGCGTCAGCAAATCCGAAGCTGAAGCCAAGGCGCGCACGGCTTACCTCCAGGGCCAGCGCGAGGCCGAATTGCGGATGCAGCAGCAGCCCAGAGTGCCCACAGTTACGGTGGTAGGGAACGTGAGCAATCCGGCCATCCCCTGGACGGAGGACCTCACCCTGGTCAAGGCCATCGTGGCGGCGGGATACCGCGGCAAGACCGATCCAACTCAGATAGTCATCGTGCGAAACGGCCAGGGCATCCAGGTCGATCCCAAGACGCTTCTTGCCGGTGAGGATGTTCCATTACAGGCGAATGATGTTGTTGCTTTGAAGCAATGATAGTATGGCCTCAGTGCCGGCGGTTGGGCAGGAGCGCACAACTCTGTTGTGCGAGCCCCGACATGCGCCCGACAACGCGCACAACCTGGCCGCGATCCGGCCCGCCTTCATTGAAGAGGATACCAATGATTCCAAATTGCAAATGACACCGCCTGGCACTCGCGCTAAAGTTGCCTGTCGCGTGAAACGATCATTCCAGCACAAGGATCCCGCCGGCGCAAAACGGTGGGCGCGGTCACTCTCGCGTCGTGTCGAGAGAATCCTTCAATCGCATCCAGATGCCGATCCCGACAACGTCCGCCATACTTTGATTTTGCTTCAGAAGCCGCCTTTGGAACGCCTGCAAAGGAGTTTAATCCGTGCCCGCGCCACTGCCATTTTCCGAAAGTGAGCTGCGCCTGCTGAAGGCGCTGCTAAAAAGGAAAGTGCGTTTTATGGTAGTTGGGCTTTCCGCGGCAACCCTGCAAGGCGCCCCCGTCGTCACCCAGGATGTTGATCTTTGGTTTGAGCATCTCGGCGAGCAAAAAATGACGGATGCGTTGCGAGAGGTCGGAGCGGCATACGTGCCGCCCTCAGCTATCAATCCACCCATGTTGGCGGGTGCTGGATCAGAATTGTTCGATGTCGTCCTTCGAATGGATGGGCTGGGAAATTTCGCGGACGAGGTCAAAAGCTGTGTGCAAATTCCCTTAGGCCGCTACAGGCTCAAAGTTCTGGCACTCGATCGCATTTTGGCGAGCAAAATCGCCGCAAACAGGTCCAAGGACAGGCTTTCCATCCCGGTTTTGCGCGACGCCTTGGCGACACTCGAATCCCTGAAACAAAAAAGGAGAAGAAATGAGAAGACACCATCCTACCGACGCCGGCGCTTCTGCAGCCTCGATATTTGAAGCTTGGAATTTGGGGCTTCTTTGGAGTTTGGAGTTTGAAGTTTGAAGTTTCTCTGGCGTTTGGCGTTTGATGTTTGGTGTTTGGAGGTTGGCGTTTGCACCCCGGCACTCACTTCGCCAAATAGTATTTTTCGGCATACTCCCTGACCATCCTCTCAGTCGTAAATTGCGGCACCAGCGTGACCATGGCGCGGCGGATGCGCTGGATCCATTTGCGCGGAATACCTTGCGCATCGCGCTCGTAAAACAGCGGAATCACGTCCTGAGTTAGCACCTTGTACAGGTTTGCGCTGTCGGTCCGGTCCTGGGCTTCGACCGAATCGGCATGGGAATCCTCGCCGATGGCGAAACCATTGGTGCCGTCGTATCCCTCCCGCCACCAACCATCCAGAATGCTCAGGTTGAGGCAACCATGGCAGCCGCCTTTCATGCCGCTCGTGCCGGATGCCTCAAGCGGCCGCCGGGGCGTGTTGAGCCAAATATCGCAGCCCGAAGCCATCTGACGGGCCACGTGCATATCGTAATTTTCAATGAAAACGAGATTGCCCTGCAAATCGCTATATTTGCTGAGATGAATCACGTGCTGAATGTAACGCTTGCCGTCGTCATCACGCGGGTGGGCTTTGCCGGCGAAGATGAATTGTAGTGGCCGGCCTTTGTCGCGCGTTAGCTTCACGATATTATCGAACTGCTGAAAAATGAGCGGCGCCCGTTTGTAGGTGGCGAAGCGCCGGGCGAAACCGATCGTCAACGCGTCCGGGTTGAGCAACTGGTCGAAAGCAATAAAATCGCCCTGGGTCAGCCGCTGCTTTTGAATCAACAGGCGCCTGCGCGTGAACTCGACCAACTCGCGCCGCAAGTGATAGCGCAAAGCCCAGATCTCTTCGTCAGAGATAAAGTCTGGATCGGCCAGCCGCTGCCAGAATTCAGGCGAGGTAATCTGTGATTGCCAGTCTGAACCCGGCGTGGCGGTCTCGGAGCTGGCCGATTGCGCGCCGCGGCCTGTGAGTTTTCGGCGTAGCGCTCCCAGGGTGCGCGGTTCTGTTGCGCCCTGGGCCGCAAGCCTGCGGCGCCAGAAACGCCTGACCGTCCCTTTCATCCAGCCCAGCAAATGAATGCCATTGGTAATATGGCCGATGGGAACCTGGTCAACACTCCTGCCCGGGTAAAGGCTCTGCCACATGTGCCGGCTGACACGCCCGTGCAGTTCACTAACTCCATTGGCGGCCCGCGATAGTTTGAGCGCGAGGACCGTCATGCAAAACGGCTCCTGCTGGTTCTGCGGACTGACCCTGCCCAATTTCATGATTTCCGCAAATGGCGCCGAAATTTGCGTGCGGAACCGGGCCATCGCGTAATCCATCAGGTCCGGACTGAACCGGTCGTGGCCGGCTTCCACGGGCGTGTGCGTAGTAAAAATACATTGCGCCCGCGTTAGTTCCTGCGCGTCCTGAAATGATTTTCCCGCCACCATCTTCTCGCGGATCAATTCCAGCGTCAGAAACGCCGCATGTCCTTCGTTCATGTGAAAGACCGACGGTTGAATGCCCAGCGCGCGCAGCAGTCGAACACCCCCGATCCCAAGCAGGATTTC
The DNA here is from genome assembly GCA_003176045.1 of Verrucomicrobiota bacterium. Classification (GTDB taxonomy): domain Bacteria; phylum Verrucomicrobiota; class Verrucomicrobiia; order Limisphaerales; family UBA8199; genus PSRM01. Next base: position 9,222 of record PSRM01000021.1, read on the forward strand.
CTGCATGATGCGAGTTGTGCTGTCGCCGCCATAAACCCGCAACGTCAGGTCGCGGAAATGTTGCTCGTTCTCAGGCCGGTTTGTATCCAGGAGGTACACGACCACTCGCCCGACGTTTACTTTCCACGCGTGGAAGGCCACCTGGTTCATGGCGATGTCCACTTTGCAAACCAGGGGCTGGCCTTTTTCATCCAGCACTGGTTCCATCGGCAGGTTTTTTGGATTTAACAGAGTGTAATACTCCGTCTGCCAATTGTTCGAATCTATCGCCTG
>PSRM01000180.1 GCA_003176045.1 Verrucomicrobiota bacterium
CCCTCTCCCCTTCCGAAGGGGAGAGGGAGAGCCATCGGCGCCGGGTGGAGCAATTGGGCGCGCACGAACTTCCCCGCGCGTAGCCTCGAAGTAAGCGACCGAGAGCCAAAAGGCCTCCCACTGCATGAAGACGGCGGGTGTTTCCCCCTCTCCCCTTCGGAAGGGGAGAGGGTCGGGGTGAGGGGTCGGTCTGGCGCGTCCCACTTTTTAAAAACCACCCTTTGCTAACTCCCTCGCTTGCAAAACCCGAAACAAACCGCCTTGGCCCGCGCTCTGCGCAAGCATGATACCTGGGCGGAAAGACTGCTCTGGTCCTGGCTGCGGGCCCGGCGATTCTCGGCTTACAAGTTCCGTCGCCAGCGGCCTTATGGTCCATACATTTTGGATTTTTTCTGCGTCGAAGCGCAGGTGAACATCGAGCTGGATGGCAGCCTGCACGGCTATCCCGAGCAGCGGTCGAAGGATGAAAAGCGTGATGAATGGCTGGAAGAGCAAGGGATAAAGGTGCTGCGTTATTGGAATGGACGGCTGAGGCGGGAAAAGCAGGTCGTGCGAGATGCGATTTGGAAGGCATTGCAAGACCGGGCGCCGCATCCGCTGCCGGAGTATTGCCGGCCGGGTTTGTGCAAGAGCAATAGGTTCAGTCAGGAGAGGAAGGAGGGCGGATGAAGGGAAAATCGGATTTGAAAGTGGTGAGCAGGAGCGTTCGAAAGTCGCGGAGTAACCCCTCACCCCGACCCTCTCCCCTTCCGAAGGGGAGAGGGGGAAGCTCCGGCGCTCATTGGAACATTCAAGCGTCCAGTCCCTTCGCCGCGCTCGCCATCGAATTAACCGCCCGAATACCTGTTGCATCAGTATTGTCCGAGGACGGCCATCGTCTCTCCCTCTCCCCTTCGGAAGGGGAGAGGGTCGGGGTGAGGGGACAACATGCGTCCAAGAGCGTCAATTCAACCCACGACCTCCGATCAACTTCAATTCACCATTCATTTCTTACCAGTCCATTTCTATTTGCGCTCCTGTGGCTTTTCTCACTCGCGGCGCTCAGCCGCGCCCAAACCAACCCGCCACCCGCTTCCTACGTCCGCTCTTACGTCAACGACATTCCCGATCAACCGCTGGTCACTGTCACGGTTTCAAACGCCACAGGTGTGAGCTGCCTCACCATCGAGGAGGACCTGCCCGGCTCTGCCGCACCCCTCAACATCAGCGGTGACGGGATGTACCTAACCAACATCGGCGTCATCCGCTGGGTCCGTATTTTGAAACTTCGAGCACGAACGTTCAATACCGCCTCACCGGGCTGCCCGCCAGCTATCCCGTAAACGGTGGCTCCTGGATGGACGGGGCATGGTTCTTTTCGCCGGGCGTCACCATGGTCAATGTCCTGCCTCCTGCGGGAACGGGCGGCCTTCCCATGCCGCCGTGCCAGACTCCAGCACCCACATTCTCGCCCCCAAGCGGCACCACAACGCCCACAAACGTGACAATCTCCTGCTCAAGCACAGGCGCTGTGATCTACTTCACCCTGGACGGTTCGCTTCCCAGTCAAGGTTCGCCAGGCTCGCAATATACCAACTCGCTCTCCATAACGTCCGCAGTTGTGGTGCGCGCGGTTGCTTACACGACTGGCTGCCTCCCGAGCATCGCCAGCGTGGCCTTTTACCAACCGCCGACTTTGCCTCCTGGGATAACCGTGAACCGCACAGTGAGCACAAATCCCTTCGCACCGGTCGTCACCTTTAACGTCCTCCCGGGCACCAACGCTACCTGCGTCACGCTCACCGAGTCCCTGCCATTCGGGCTCAGCGCCTCGAACGTGACGGCGGGTGGAAGTTACGACGGTGAGGGGGCATGCAAACAAAACAGATACTATTCAGGTTTTCACGAATTGCCTTCCAGTGATTACGAACTGCCCGCCGAATCAGACTGTCCTCGCTGGAGCGAACGCTCAATTTAGCATCGGCGTCATCAGTCCCTTTCCGGTTTCCTATCAGTGGTATTTGAACACAAACTTCCCATTCGTCGGCCCGTTCCTTTCCACGCTGACCCTTCTCGACGTGCAACCGCAGGAAAGCGGCCATTATTCGGTCGTCGTCACGAACGCCTACGGCAGCGCCACAAGCTGCTTCGCGACCTTGACTGTGTACAGCAATCTCCTCACCGGCATCAAACGCAGCTCGAACGGAATCGTGACCGTGAGCATCGCTGGCCTGCCAAACAGCACAAACTGCGTCTTTGCCGCCACGAACCTCTCCCCGCCCATCTTCTGGCAACTGCTCTTTACGAGCAACAACATCCCCCCCAACGGCATCTGGCAATTCATAGACACAAATGCCCCCGCTTATCCTACCCGCTTCTACCGCTTCTCGACGCCGTAGTCCCTGCTGTAGGGGACGACGTAAGGAGTCCTTTTCTGGGGCTCGGCCCTAAAAGGGAGTCCTCCTCAAAATCGGCTGACCGCGGAAAAACCCCTCACCCCGGCCCTCTCCCCTTCGGAAGGGGAGAGGGAGAAACGCCGGCCGGTTGTCCTGCAAAGGTACATTCCGGGGTTCAATGCGTGGAAAGATCTCCTGTTGCGTACGGCTCCCTTCCACCTTGGTTTGGCGCGATGCGCAGCGGCCACCAGCGCAGCAGCACCGGCAGGAGCAGGAGCGAGACGATGAAGCAGTTCACTAAACCCAATACCACTAACAATCCCAGCCGCGCGTTGGCCGGCACTTGCGAGAGCATCAGGACGGCGAAGCCCAGCGAGACGGCCATGGTATTGAGCAAGGCGGGCGGCCCGGTCTGGGCCATGGCCTGGCTCAAGGCGTCTGGACCACTGGCCCCGTTTGCCTGCGCCTGGGCGTAGCTCTCGAGCAGTTGAACGGCGCAATTAACTCCGATGCCGAGCGTCATGGCGGCGAACATGGACGTGGCCACACCCAGCGGAATGTCGCACCAGCCCATCACCGCGAGCTTCACCAGGACGGCCAGCAGGCTGGGCAGCACACAGTAGAGGCCCCGTTTCCATGAGGCGCCCAGCACGGATGTCACCAGGAGGATCCCGCCTAGTGACCAGCCCAGCGAGCGCATCTGGGTAGTGACAATGTCCTGAATCATTGATTGGCTCAAAGCCACGTCACCCGCGAAACCCAGCTTGAGCCCCTTTGGCTGAAGGTGCTCGCGTTCGTAGCTGCGCAGGTCCGCCAGGAGCCTGGCCGTGTCCACGAAGTTGGCGTCTTTGAGGAATACGGTTGTCAGCGCCCGCCAGTAATTGGTGTCCATGACCTGCCGCAACCGCTCCGGCCCCAGGCTTAGGCGGTAGTAATCCCACAGCGACCGGTTTTCGCTGGCCAAGGGAATCAACTGCCGCGCTTGCGGATCATTCGGGCGGCTCATGAATCGTGTGGTAGTAAGCAGTTCATAGGGTCCGAGCACTTCGCCGACGGCGCATTGGCGGCGCTCGCGCACAAAGGCCGCCAGTTCCCGGTTGGTTTGGACCAGGTCTGGCCTGAGCTGTGAGCGCAAGGCAAGCTCGAATTGCACTTTCCCAGGCGCGCGCTGGACGGTATTGGTGAAACTGGCGCTTTCTGCGGTGGGCACAATCCAGGCAATGATGTTTGTGCCCGCGCGCCGAAGCAATTCCGCCTGAGAGCGCCAGAGGAGCGGAGTCCCGTTGAGCGCGGTGGCGCGAAGGGTAATGGGCGCGTGCTCGATCTCGGCCAATTGATCACAGACATCGCCAGGCAGCAAAACCCGGCTGGCATAGTCCGGCGGCGCGACCACGTCCCCGCTGCGAGTTCTTGATGCGTCGAGGCAAAGGTAGAGGAGGTGCATCCCATGGTAATGGTCGTTGACCCACCGGCTGACGCGCCGGAATTCGCTGTCGGGTGCGAACGCCTCGATCCAACTGTCTTGCACCACCAATCGGCGCAGCCCCATAGGTGTGAGAGCAGTGATCAAGAGCGTGGCGGCGAGCACTGCCCAGCGCCACTGCACCACAACTACAGCCATCCGGCGAAACCCAAGGCCTGCTCCACTCGCTCTCTGTGGCTCCGTGCCCTTGTCTGCGAACCAGCTCGGGTTGAGCAGCTCCAGCACTGCCGGAAGAATAGTGAGGGAGCAGAGCAGGCCAATCAGCACACCGATCCCGGCCCAAAGGCCAAACGCGCGCACCGGCGCAAGCGGCGAGCACACGAAGGAGAAGAAGCCGATGCCGGTGGTCAGCGACGTAACTGCCACCGGAGAGGCGAGGCTGTGGAAGGTTTCGGCCAGGAGTTGACGGTGGCTGACGCCGGGCTTCTGAGCCAGCAGGTTGAAGTAGCGGACGAAGAGATAGATGTCATTGGTCACACCGGTCGCAACTAACAGCACGGGCACCACCGCAGTGGTGAGGTAAATCGGCACCCCGGCCCAACCCATTAAGCCGAAGACCGATACGAGTGTCACCAGCACGCCGGGCAGCGGCGCGAGAGTCGCCGGCACGTTGCGGAACGTGCAGAAGAACACGAGAACCATGACCAAAATCACCATCGGCAGAAGACCCACCCGGCGCCCCAGCCACAGACGGAGTTGATAAATGGCGGTGCCCTTGCTCCGATCCGTTGATCGCGATTCGGCGCTGGCGCCTCCCCCAAGAAGTTTCCTCGGCACGCCGAGGTCCTCGAGCACATAGACGCCCAACAACGATTCCGCCACCGGCGCTCCCGTGACAGCGATGTCTTCCGCGCAGGGCTGCCGGGCCGCGACCGCGTCCTGGACGCGTCCCACAAGCCGGCGCCGATCGCTCCCCTCGGGCACCCCCACGAGGATTACTGTGGATTCACCTCCATTCGATACCAGAGTGCCTGTGTAGAGCTCGATGCGGCGAAGGTCCTGGCGCAACTGGGCCAACTCCGCGCCGCTCTGCGCAGGCCGCTCCAACAGCCCCCAAGGAACGAACGAGCCGGGGCGCATCCGAAAACCAGGTTCAGTGGCCAGGCTCACAATGTTTGAGGGCGTGAGGCCCGGCAGTTTCCCGAAGTCTTTCGTCAGGTCCCGCACCAGTTGCAAGGTCCCGGGATTGAATATTCCGTCCGGGTCAGCGCAGCGAACCAGCACGACGATTTTGTCCTCGATGCCGAACTCCTGCCGGATGGCCTTGTCGAAGTGGACTTCCGGAGCATCGGCGCTCAGAAGCGCCTGGCCGTCCGTGCGCAGTGTCAGCCGGAACAAGCCGGGCGCGGTGATCAGTGTCAACATCAACGCGCATACCAGCGTTGTCCTCGGACGGCGCAGTGCGCGTTCTGCCAACGCGCCGAAGCAGCCGAGGACTATTGATTGCAGCCTAATCATTGAATCGGCCCTGGGGCTAATATTAGACGTCCGCTCCCGACCCCGACAAGCAGGCGCATTTTGATTGTACCGTTAACCCCGCAGGTGGCCGTAGGCAAACCCCTCACCCCGGCCCTCTCCCCTTCCGAAGGGGAGAGGGAGAATCGTTCGGCAGTCCTGGAGCGTAAGAAGCTTCTCCCTCTCCGCCCGCCGAGGGGGAGAGGGCCGGGGTGGGCCGCAGATCAATCGGCTAACGGTAAAAGCGAGATGCGGCCCCGACAAGCAGGGCCAGTGGCAAAGTCTTGACGCTCAAAAGGAGCCCTTCAAATTCGCAATTTCGGAGAAGCGCGATTTTGCCGGTTGAGCGATACTTGGCTCGTCATACCGAGGAAATGAAGCTGAACCAGCAATGCAAGCTGCTGCACTTTTACGGGCGCGAGGACGACAAACGCCGTTGGCTGGGCTTTGCCGGTTCGCTTCGATGGTTCCTCATTTGGCAAATCGCAAACCATTAACCACTCGAGCAAATATGCAAACAAGATCCTGTCGGTCCCTGGCAGTACTCACAACGCTGGCTGGCTTTATTGGCGGCGCAACCACTACGTATGCGCAATTTCCACCAAAAGGCGACGACATCACGCAATCGCTGGCCCAGTTCCGGATCGTGGTCAATCCAACCTTTCAGCCGATGATGGCAGGCAATCCCTACTATAACCCTGCCACGAAACATCTGACCAGCCCGGTGCTCTATGACCAAAACACGACGATTGGCCGCAGCGACGTCCTGCACGATGGGGCCAGCGCCGATGTGGGCGGTGTGCCCGTCGGCACTGCCGGCACCATTGTGAGTGAAAGCATGTTGACTGTCCTGCCCGGCGGGCTGGGACCGGCAGGCACGCGCGAAGTTCACACCGAAATCCGCTCGATGAACATGACCGATATCAGCGCCCCTGGTGTGGCCGTTCGCGCTGGAACCGACGCCCCCGCCCAACCGGGCAGCTTCGGTGAAGTTGAATCCTGGTCGGGCGCCACCGGCACTCCCGCCATGGATTTCCCTGCCCACAGTTTCTTCGATATTTTTTGCGAGGTGGACCTGCCCTCGGGCGGCGGTTTTCCAGGCGCGACTATGTATAACGACATGCCGCTGCTCATCCAAAACACCAACCTCACCAGTTTTCCGCCGCAAGTGGTCTATATCCATGGGATGAGCACCGCTGTGCCGATTAAGTTCCGGACGGCTAACCCGCCCAATTGGAACGCGGGCGATACGTTCGGCATCCTGATGCTCGCCGGCCACGGCGTTTTCTCCAACGACCAGGCCACGGCTACCGCGGACCTGGAAAACGCCTTGAACGCGACGCCGGAAGCCCCCGTCGAACCACAATACGCCGGCTGGGCGCCTGGACTAACCATGGCGAGCGCCAGCATGATTTTCGGCGGCCAGGGTGATGACCTCACCTATTCACTTGGGATGTTCAGACTGGCGGTCAACCCTGCCTTTCAGTCGTTGATGAGCGGCTACCCAGGCTGGAACGCAAGCACGCGGCGCCTGACCAGCCCCTTGCTGTTCGACTCGACGACAAAGATCGGTCGCAGCGGCCCGTTGCAGGAAGGCTCCGCCGCAGACACAGGCGGTGTACCTGTGGGCTCTGCCAACACTATTGTCGCCAATAATAACCTGACCCTTTTTCCGCCCAATTTCAGCGGCCCGAACGGGACCCGCGAAGTGCACACCGAAGTGCGCAAGCTCAACATGACCGGCGGCGGCGCCGCCGTGCGCGCCGGCACTGCGGCGACGGGCAGCCCGGGAAGCTACGGTGAAGTCGAGTCGCTCTCGGGCAACAGCGGCGATCCTTACTGGGATTTTCCGGCCAAGAGCTTCTTTGATCTCTGGGTGCAAGTGGATGTGCCCAACCTTGGCGGACAACCGCTGGTCACGTTGGTCAACACCAACCCGATGATCGTGCAAGACTCCAACCTGACAAATTTCCCGCCGAAAGTCATCTACACGCATGGCAACAGCACAGCCGTGCCTGTGGCCTTCAAGACCAGCAATCTGCCCGCCTGGCACGCAGGCGATATTTTCGGGGTACTCCTCCTGGCCGGCCACGGCATCAATTTTACCAATAACACGACCGACGTCGCTCAGTTCCAGCAAGCCATCGCGCAGATGAGCGAACTGCCCGTGGCCCCGCAATACATCACTTGGGCGCCGAATCTCACCATTCCCCTCCAGATTTCCACCGTGAATTTGAATAAGACTGGCGGTTTGGTGCAAATCACCGGCTACGCCACGCCAGGCCTGCCCCTTTTCCTTCAGCAAACGCCTTCCCTGGTCAGTCCCACCACCTGGCAGATCGTAGGAAGTGCTCAAAGCAACAATACCAACGGATTCTTCTCCACGACGGCCAACCTTTCTCCGACTGCCCCCGCGATGTTCTATCGCATGGTTGACCCAACCCGGTAACAAAGCGGTCCAGGGAGCAAAAAAGCCGTTACAGCGTAACGCGCCGCGTTTTACTGGGGTTTCTTCGCAAAAAAGCCGTAGCAAAAGGCGTTACGGGCCGTAACGGGCCGTAACGGGCCGTAACCGGGGCGTTACCAAATGGGGAGGCAGATCGCTAATAATCGCCAGAGTTCGTTTTGGCGGTGGCAGCGCCGAACCCCGTAGGGGTAGCCTGTTTATAGCACCCGCATCTTGATAACGCTCGCCAAACCCCGTAGGGGTGACCTGACCGACCTCCAAGTCAGCGTTCGGAAACAGGCTGCGGTCCAACCCTCTTAAAAGGGCAACCGCCTTCGGCAGGTCACCCCTACGGGGTTTGGTGACTTTGATGGCGACCACGGTGCTATAGACAGGCTACCCCTACGGGGTTTCAGACTAGGCGCCGAAAGTGGAGCTAATCGAGGCACCAACGACAACATCCCCGCCAACGGCATCTGGCAGTTCATAGACACTAACGCTCCCGCCTACCCCGCCCGCTTCTACCGTTTCTCGACGCCTTAGCCCGGGCCTTTCGCCCGCGCTGTAGGGGACGACGTAAGATTTTCCCTGTGGGGCAGGGTTCGAAAAATGCGAAAGTGAAAAATGCGAAAGTACATTGACGTGGATAGTTCGTTCTTGCGAAATTCCCAATGTTCACTCGGATCTGGGCTGTATGCAATTGAGTCAACCAAATCAACACATGAAAGAAGGAAGTTCAATCATCAAGGGCGTACCCAAACGAATAAACCCGGTTATGGTGGCCGGTTTGTTCATTGGATTTGCAGCCTTCCCGTCGCCAGCTCAGACTTACGTGGGCGGCCTGGTCAATGGCCAGGTTTGGTCAGCGGCAAATTCTCCTTACCTGGCTACAAACGATGTCATTGTTCAAAACCTCACGATCCAACCGGGCGTGACAGTCCAGTTCATGGGAAACAATCAGTTTAACGTGCCCGGATTTTTGCAAGCCGGCGGCACCAGGACAAATCAAATCACATTTCGAGGGACAAACTCTGCCTCCTGGCAGGGGATTGTGTTCTCGGGAGCCTCGAACAACTGCCTGTTCCAGTATTGCATTGTCCAAAATGCAAACAACAGCGGCATTCAGTTTCGGGGAACGCCCATGACCATTCAGGGTTGCACAATATCCGGCAACTTTTCTCCCGGCTCTGGCGGCGGAATCTACACAGACGGTTCCCTTACTCTGCAGTCCTGCCTGGTCAGTGGCAATTCCTCGAGTTCTCCGTCGTCTCATGGCGGAGGCATCTATTCATCCGGTGGGGGAGGCGCCGTCCTGACCCTGCAGCAGTGCGTTGTGAGCAACAACAATGTGTCGGCTGTTGACGCCAGGGGCGGAGGAATCGGCTGTGACGGAGGCACTTTGATTTTGTCAGGTTCAAGGATCGTGAACAACAGCGCGAACGGGAACCAATGCTCGGATAGTTTCTGCCATAACTATGCCTCAGGCGGCGGAGTGTATGTGGCCGGCCCGGTGCAGGGACAGACCGCTACGATCTCTGGAAACTCTGTGTCATCGGGGGACCGTTCAAGCGGGGCGGGAATCTACTGCGGACCGCTTACTCTCACTAACTCGGATGTGAGCAATAACTCAGGATATTCCAGCTACGGGGGTTCTTATGGCGGCGGCGCTTATTGTGGAAGTCCGCTGATCCTGCAGTCTTGTCGAATCTCAGGCAACAGCGTCAATTTCGTTGGATGCTGTGCTGGGCCAACCTACGGGGCAGCCGCGATAAACTGTTCGGACAGCGCCTTTGATCTGATACAAAACTGTGTCATTTCAGGAAATAGCGCCGGCAACGCGAACGGCATTGCCTTTTATCCCGCGATCATTTTTGGCGGCGCCTCTGGAACCGCGAGCATTTTGAACAACGTTTTTTATGGCAACTTCAATCATCCGAACAATCAGGTAATTCAAGGCGGCGCGGGTACGATCGAGAATTCGATTTTCTATGGCAATGATGTGGGGCCGACGAGCATGAATGTGAACTACAGTATGGTGCCCGGCGGCTATGGCGGGACGAACAACATAGATGCCAATATACCAATCAACCAGATATTCACTGACACGACGTACTTTTTCCTTGCGAATAGTTCACCGTGCATAGACGCAGGCGACCCGGACCCCGCCTTGAACGATGTCCTCTTCCCTCCGTCGAAGGGCGGTGTACGAAATGATATGGGGGCTTATGGCGGACCTGGCGCAAATCAGAACTTGATTTTTGTCCCGCCTCTGACGATTGCGCCTCAGCCTTTGAGTCAAAACGTGAATTTTGGCTCGACGGTTCAACTCTTTGTCGGCGTTACGGGCGCGGATGGCCCGGTTTCTTATCAATGGCAATTTAATGGGACTAACATCGCCGGCGCTACTAGCTCGACCCTCACCCTGACGAATTTCTCCCTCGGAAATGTGGGGGCTTATAGTGTTGTGGTGAGCGACCTGGCACGGAGTGTTGCCAGCAACCCAGCCTTCATTAATGTAGCAGCCTTGACCATCAAGATGTACGCCGGTGTGACACTCAACGGGAATGTTGGCTCCGCCTATTTGCTGCAATCTGCACCCACCTTTGGGGTTGGAAGTGTTTGGACGGATCTGACGAACATTACTTTGCCTTCCTCGAGCTATGTTTACATTGATTACCGTTCGCCTACCAACACGGCCCAGTTTTACCGCCTCGTGCCGCAGTAGCGGCTGCGTCAAACCCAGCCTAGCCTGTTGGCAGGGGTGTGGGAGGCGTCCAGCCATCCGACTCCGGGGAAAACGGACAGACACGTGCGACCGCGCGCTGGCCAACAGTAGTCCGAACCCTGAACCCGCTGTTGATCCGCAGCCAGCGGTCAGCGGTTTTGTAGCCAGCAGTCTTGTCGCCCCCCTCATCCTGCAGTCTTGTGGTCTCGTCTCGCTTAGCGTAGATTACCGCTCCGCGAACCGGAGAGATGGCTGAGTGGTTTAAAGCGCACGCCTGGAGAGCGTGAGTGGGCTTATACCCCACCCTGGGTT
>PSRM01000123.1 GCA_003176045.1 Verrucomicrobiota bacterium
CGTAGCTCAGCCCGGTTAGAGCCCCAGATTGTGGATCTGGCTGTCGCGGGTTCAAATCCCGTCGGCCACCCCACTCCAGGAAGACCACGGACCACACAGACCTGACCACTTTCGTTACTCCCGCTCTCCGAGACTCCGGCTCCCCGACACCCCGTTTCGCCTTCGCGCGGCGGTCAATCGCGTCCCTGATTAGCGTGTATCAGTGTCAATTAGCGGTACTTTCAAAAGCGTGTCGCGCCGTAATCAGCCATTGCTTGCAAGCTCGGCGCGCAACGCTTCTTCCAGGATGGGATGTCTAAACTCAAACCCCGACGCTACCGCGGCTGCGGGAACTGCGCGGGTGCTAGCCAGAAGCGTTTCGCAGCCCATCTGGCCAAACAGCACCCTCACCGCGAACACGGGCATCGGAAGAAACGACGGCCTGTGGAGGACACGGCCGAGCGTGTGACTAAACTCCGCCTGTTGCACCGGGTTCGGCGAAACGGCGTTAAAAACCCCGCGAGCAGTTGTCGTGTTCAACAAATGCACAATCAGTCCAACCAGGTCCTCCAGCGCGATCCACGACATCCACTGCCGCCCCGACCCTGCGGGCCCCAACAACCCGAGCTTTGCCGGGAGCAGCATCTTCTTCAACGCCCCGCCTCGAGCAGAAAGCACCATTCCAATGCGCAATCGTGCCAATCTGATCCCGGCCTGCTCCGCAGGTTTCGTCGCTGCTTCCCAGGCTTTGCTAACTTCTGCCAGAAACCCGGTGCCGGGAGCATCGGCCTCAGTCATAATTTTGTCCCCACCGTCGCCGTAATAGCCGATGCCGGAGGCAGTTATGAGTGTGCGCGATGGATTCGGCATCGAGGCGAGTGTGCGGCAAAGTTTTTCCGTAGCCGGAACCCGGCTGTCCCAAATCTCCTGCCGATGTCGTTTGGTCCAGCGCACGGCAATGTTTCGTCCGGCCAGGTGGACCAGGGCGTCGGCACTGGAAAGGGCTTTGCGATCAACCTCGCCGGATTGTGGGTCCCAGGAAATAGTCGTGAGCCGGGGCGCTCCCTCATCCCGCTCAGCGGGACCGCTCTGTTGGGCGCGGACCAACCGCAGCACCTCATGACCTTTACCGGTCAGGAATAGCGCCAGAGCCGAACCGATCAAGCCCGAAGCGCCTGTAATGCCAACGCGCATTGTGAACAGAAGTGGAAGGTAGGCACACAAGAATGAAAACTCAATTTATCAAAAATTACCGCGTTGAGAAAACCGTCTTGCGAAAGTAACGCTATTTGTTTAGTCTAGGGACATCCATGGCGCTTGCTGATCGGTATTACATGCGGGAAGAAGTGGACGCACGCGGCACGAGGCGTTCATCAGCCAACAAATAGACCCTATTTTGGATAAGATCTCCGCGCAAGGTTTTCAGAGTCTGACTGATGAGGAGAAGAAGGTGCTCGAACTTGCGAGGCAGAAGATTGGCGGAAAGTGAGCGGCGAGCTGAATATTAGGGCGGATCTGGAAGTTGCAGTTCCTGCAGTTGCGAGAGTATCGCGCTGATTGCCTCACGCTCCAACTCCGGCCTGCATTCGCGCTGCCAACCGCCGTTCAGCCATGCTTGCCATCTGCTCCGATGCAGGCGAACGTCCGTACCCGATTTTCTCATTATCAAAGAGACTTCGTGCTCTGCGAACAAATAGCCTACAAACGCCTCAGGGGATTTCAAAAGCGTTTTCCAATTCTGGCTTCGCATCCGCTCACGCATGATCAATGCGGCCTCAAAATAGAGCGAGGCAAAGCGACTTTGCTGGGGCCACTTGACGTAGCAGCTCCAATGCATGGCGACATCACTGAAGCGGTAGAACTCGTGGAACTTATTGGTAATGAAGCGACCGGTTGCGAAGATCGAGCCGGAGAGCACTTCTCCGCAGAGAGCACATTTGCTGGCATAGGTGCCGTCCGGGTTCCTCAAGATTAATGCCATTGCTTCTTTGCGGCAGAGAATTTTTAAGAAATCAATCCGTCTGCCCTTTACAATCCCAATTTCTTAAATCGATTCTCGACTTCCTTGAAATGAAAATCCAGTGAGCAGAGCTTTTCCAAATCACCGGGTTTGAAATGCTTCGCCACGGCGGGATCGCTTTTGAGCTGCGCAAGAAAATCGGCGTCTGAGCGGCCGGAGTGTTTGGCTTCCCAGGTGCGCATCGCGTTGAGCTGGACCAGGTCGTAGGCCTCCTCGCGTGTGAGGCCCTTGCGAATCAGCGCGAGCAGCACCGTTTGCGAGTTCCACATTCCGAGGGAGAGCGCCAGGTTCCGCTCCATGTTTTTTGGATAAACCACCAGGCCCTCGGTCAGCTTCGTCAGAGTTACAAGCATGTAATCCAGCAGCGTGCACGAATCCGGAAAAATAATGCGCTCGACTGAGCTATGGCTGATGTCGCGCTCGTGCCAGAGCGCGACGTTTTCCAAAGCGGCCAGGGCATTGCCGCGCAGCACGCGCGCGAGGCCGGTGAGTCGCTCGCCCGTGATTGGGTTGCGTTTGTGCGGCATCGCGCTCGATCCCTTCTGGCCTTTGGCAAAGAATTCCTCGGCCTCGAGGACCTCTGTCCGCTGGAGATGCCGGAACTCGGTTGCCCAGCGTTCTATGCTCGCGCCGGCCAGCGCGAGTGCCAGCATGAATTCGGCGTGAATGTCCCGTTGAATTACCTGCGTAGCGATAGGCGCCGGCCGCAAGCCAAGTTTTTTGCACACGTAGGCCTCGACCTTGGGTGAAAGATGGGCGTTGGTGCCTACCGCGCCTGAGAGTTTGCCGACAGCCGCCGCTGACCGAGCCGCTTCGAGCCTCTCAATGACGCGGCCAAATTCGTCATACATCAGCGCCATCTTCAAGCCGAATGTTGTGGGCTCCGCATGAATGCCATGGCTGCGCCCGATCATCGGCGTGAATTTGTGCTGCCTCGCTTTGACTGCGATCACCCTGCGCAAGGCTTCGGTATCCGCGATCAGGACGTCTGCCGATTGGGTCATCTGCACCGCCAATGCCGTATCAATGATGTCGCTGCTGGTGAGCCCGAAATGCAGCCAGCGGCTGGCGGGCGCGCCGATATTTTCGGCAACGTTTTGGGTGAAGGCTATGACATCGTGGTTGAGCACGCGCTCCAACTCTTTGCACCGCTCGATACTGAACGCTGCATTCGCCTTCATTTGCGCCAGGTCCCGCCGTGGCACCAGGCCTTGAGCGCACAGCGCCTCGCTCGCCAGAAGCTCGATTTTCAGCCAAATCTCCAGCTTCCTCTGTTCACTCCAAATCTCCCGCATCTGCGGACGGGAATAGCGTTGAATCATGATTGCGCTTTCTTCCGATACTGCTTTATTGCAGCTCCGATTGCCTCTTGGTCCCTTTGCGTCGGCTCCCCTTCGGGAGCGCCTGGGTAAACCCTAAACACCCGCTCGAATTCTCTGAGGTCGCGTTCTTGCTGGCCGGCGATTCCCGGCACGGCTGTTCTCCCCCGTCGTATCTGGCGTGAGCGCAGATGTGCTTTGCCGTTTCTGGTCATTTTACCGCGGCTCGATATTGGCGTTCGCTTAACCCCTGAACGCGCCCTGCGAGCAAGTCCTCCAGGCGCCGAATTCCCTGCAGCACAGCAGCGTTAAGCGGTTGAGGCGCCACAACGCTCTCCAACAAAAAGTGAGCCAATTTCAACCGCTCCTCAGGGCAAAGTTCCAGGGCGGCGCGGGCCAATTCGGTTGAAGTCACAGCGCCAAAATAGCTGCAGCACATTCTGGCGCAAGTCGCGCTTTCCGAAGGCTTCCCTGGGAGCGCGGGCATCCCGCCGGCAGGATGCCCGCGCCCCCAGGCGGTTCATGGAGGCCCAGACCCTGTGAGTATATGCCCATTCATCACACTTGACCGATCTGCTTTGATTTTGCTCCTTTCGGCTGAGGCGGAACCAGGCATATTGCACGCGTGACCGCGAATCCAACAATCACGAGGCACATTGCCAGGACAGCCAACGGCCTCGAAGGAGACAAATTGACCGTAGTTTTTACAGTCCACTCTTCAAAAAAATCCAGGCGCGGCGCCAGCCTTTCGGGTGTGTATGCTATCTATGGGGATGAGGCCGTCCGAAAAGGGGGCCAATGGCATCTGACTGGCAAAATCCAGTGGAGTAAATTTCCCGAAGGCATCCTGGACCGGAAGGCGGCCAAAGAATTGGAATTGGAGAACTATGTCGCCGAGCACGACACACTGCCACCGGGCATGGCGGCTCCCGACGTCGAGGTGGTGCGGATGGACGACGGAAAGCACCTGCGCCTCACAAATCTTCTCGGAAAGGTGGTCGTGTTGGACTTCTGGGCAGTTGGCTGTGGCGCCTGTCAGGAACCACTGCGGAAGATGCAAAAATATTTGGATGACCATGCCGCGTGGAAAGGGCGCGTCGAGGTGATGCCGATAAGCATTGACAGCACTCTGAAAGAAGCCCGCAACCATCTCACCAGGCGTTGCTGGACCAATACTTTCAATGTTTGGGCCGGCCCAGGCGATTGGAAATCAGCGCCCGCCAGGGCCTTTCGCATCAGCGGCATTCCAACCTGCTACATCATAGATCCCAAGGGAACGATTGTAGATGCAGGAGTTCCCCCTCTCATAGACGTGCCGGAAATTGTGGATAAGACCCTGCAACGGTAGCCAGATGCAATGCTCACGCACCACGTCAAAGTTTATCCCTCCAAGGTCCCGCTGCCCAAAAGCGAGCAGCTTGCTTGGAAGATGGCCGAATTAGCCAGCAGAAGGGCGCTGTTGGAATCCGACGTGCTCGAGATGGTGATCAACCGCATCATTGATAATGCCGGCGTCGCGATCGCTGCGATCAACCGCGAGCCAGTCGCCAACGCGAGGTCCCAGGCTTTAGCTCATCCGCGCGCCGGCGGGGCAACTCTTTTCGGTCTGTCGCACGACCAGCGCTTCGAGGCCGAGTGGGCGGCGTGGGCCAATGGAGTGGCTGTGCGCGAGTTGGATATGCACGACACATTCCTGGCGGCTGATTATTCGCATCCAGGCGATAATATCCCGCCTTTGCTTGCCGTGGCTCAGCAGTGCGGACTCACAGGGGCGCAACTGGCTCGAGCTATCGCCGTGGCTTACGAGATCCAAATTGACCTGGTGCGCGGGATTTGCCTCCACGAATTCAAGAAAGACCACATCGCGCATCTGTGCCCTTCAGTGGCCGCAGGGTTGGGCGCGCTGCTCGAACTGGACACCGACATAATTTACCAGGCCGTCCAGCACGCGGTTCACGTGAGCTTCACGACCCGTCAATCGCGCAAAGGCGAAATATCGAGTTGGAAAGCCTATGCCCCAGCACACGCGGGTAAGCTCGGCGTCGAGGCGGTTGACCGCGCAATGCGCGGCGAGCGAAGCCCCTGTCCGATTTATGAAGGTGAAGATAGCGTCATCGCCTGGATGCTCGCAGGTAGTGAGGCGGCTTATGAGGTTCCGTTGCCTGGCCCGGGCGAGCCTTGCCGCGCGATTCTGGAGTCCTACACCAAAGAACATTCGGCCGAATACCAGGCCCAGGCGTGGATTGATTTGGCGTTCCGGTTGCGAAAGAAGCTGGGCGCCGCTTCCCGTAGCAGCCGACGTGAGGAGGCTCAAATCTCTTCCGAAAAAAATGGAGCCTCCTCACGTCGACTGCTACAGGAGTTGAACGCCATCCGCGAGATCGTCCTCCACACCAGCCATCATACTCATAACGTTATCGGCACCGGAGCAGGTGATCCGCAGAAATTCGATCCCGATGCATCGCGTGAGACCCTCGACCACAGTGTAATGTACATCTTCGCAGCCGCGCTATATACTGGCTTTTGGCATCACGTCGAAAGCTACGCTCCTGCCCTCACCCATGATCCGGACCTGGTCGCACTTTGGCGTAAGATCCGCACCGTGGAGGACCCTGAATGGACGCGTCGCTACCACACTCCAGATCCCCGAGAAAAGGCCTTTGGTGGCCGAATAGTAATCACGTTTCAGGACGGCCGCCAAATTACCGACGAGATCGCCGTGGCGGACGCCCACCCGCTCGGCGCGCGCCCATTCCGCCGGCCGGATTATATTCGCAAATTCGAAGCTCTAACGGAGGATATTCTTTCAAAAAAGGAATCGGAGCGATTTCTTGAAGCTGCACAACGCCTGCCAAAGCTTCTGCCTAAAGAGCTTCCCTCCCTAAATATTGTTCTTCCAACCAAGAAACTAACTTGCGCCCGTCGCGATAAACGGGGAATTTTTTAACGCAAAGACGCGAAGAAATCCACTTGCTATGTATGATGTCCAGCCTTGACCAGAATCTTTCTTTCTAAAGCTTTGCGTCTTTGCACCTTTGCGCCTTTGCGTTAAAATGCTGTCTTCCACCAAAACCCCCGCTGAAAAGCGCCTCGCGTTACGAGCTGGTCTTCGGTCCGGAAAATTGCTGCGTTTCCCGGGCGCGTTCTCTCCGCTGGTTTCGATGCTCATCGAACACCGCGGCTTTGACGGCGTGTACGTCTCCGGCGCAGTATTGGCGGCCGACCTGGGCCTGCCGGATGTGGGGCTCACGACCTTATCGGAAGTCGCGCAGCGAGGCGGCGTTATCGCTCGCGCCACAGCCTTGCCTTCCATCATTGACGCGGACACCGGATTCGGCGGCGCATTAAATGCCGCCCGAACCGTGGCTGCGTTAGAGGAGGCCGGCTTGAGCGGTTGCCACATCGAAGATCAACTCGAACCCAAGCGCTGCGGACATCTGGACCACAAGACGCTCATCCCCACAGCCGAGATGGTGCAGAAAATTCGCGCCGCCGCCCTCGCCCGGCGCGATTCCAATTTTGTCCTCATTGCCCGCACCGACGCTCGCGAGTCCGAGGGCATTGACGGCGCCATCGAGCGCGCCCGGGTTTACGTGGACGCCGGAGCGGACATGATTTTTCCCGAAGCCCTGCACAACGAATCGGAATTCGAACAATTCCGAAAAGTCGTTTCCGTACCGTTGTTGGCCAACATGACTGAGTTCGGCAAGTCCAGTCTTCTGACGGCCAATCAACTGAGTAATCTTGGCATTAACGTCGTCATTTACCCTGTCACGCTCTTTCGCCTGGCCATGAAAGCAGCCGAGACGGCCCTTGACACCATCAAAGCAGAAGGCACCCAGGAATCTCTCCTTGCCCACATGCAAACCCGGACTGAACTCTACGACCTTCTCGGCTACAAAGACTACGCCCAATTCGACAAAGACGTTTTCAATTTCCAAACGCCCACTCGCCCAAACTGAATCTACGCAACACGCAACACGCAATACGCCGCGCCGTCCATCCACCATCCATCATCCATCATCCACCATCCATCATCCAGTATCCAGCATCCGGTATCCACCATTCCACCATTCCATAATCCCATCATTCCAACCTTTTCTATGGCCGACGAACCCATCATCCACCGCGGTCTCGACGGCGTGGTCGTGGACACCACGCGCATCTCCAAAGTCATGCCCGAAATCAATGCGCTGGTCTATTCCGGCTATCCGGTGCAGGACCTGGCCGAGCATTGCAAATTCGAAGAAGTCGCCTGGCTGCTCTGGCATGGAGAACTACCGAACGCTGAGCAACTTGCCGCGTTTGAGGTCGAGGAACGCGGCCAGCGCGAATTGAGCGCTGATTTGCTGGCGGTTATCCACAAAGCGCCGCGCCGGGGCCATCCGATGGACCTGCTCCGCACAGCCGTCAGCTTTCTCGGCATGGAGGATCCAGCGCCCGAACAAGAGGACGCTCTAAAGAATTTGCAACGTTCAATCGGTCTGCTGGCAAAAATACCCACCATGCTTGGCGCATTTTACCGGGCACGCAAAGGCCAGGACTTCATTGCGCCTCGCAAAGATTTGAGCATCTCAGAGAACTTTTTCCATGTCTGCTTTGGTCGAGTTCCGGCTCCGGAAGTGGTTCGCGCCTTCGATGTGTCGCTGGTTCTCTATGCCGAGCATGGATTCAACGCCTCCACCTTCACAGGCCGCGTGGTTGTCTCCACGCTCTCGGATCTTTACAGCGGCGTCACGGCTGCGATCGGCTCTCTCAAAGGGCCGTTGCACGGCGGTGCCAACGAGGCAGTCATGCGCATGCTGCTCGAAATCGGCGACCCAGCTCGCGCTCGCGCCTGGATGCTGGCCGCCCTGGCCGAAAAACGCAAAATCATGGGTTTCGGCCATCGCGTTTATAAGAAGGGCGATTCGCGATGCCCCACCATGCGCAAATACGCCGTGCAAATGGCTGATCTGACCGGCCAAACCAAATGGATGGAGATGTGCGACATCCTGAATGACACCATGATCCAGCAAAAGGGGATCTATCCGAATCTCGATTTCTACTCCGGCCCGGCCTATCACATGATGGGTATTGACATTGACATGTTCACACCCATTTTCGTCATGGCCCGCGTGACCGGCTGGACGGCGCACATCATCGAGCAACTTGGCGCCAACCGGCT
Source organism: Verrucomicrobiota bacterium (assembly GCA_003176045.1). GTDB lineage: Bacteria > Verrucomicrobiota > Verrucomicrobiia > Limisphaerales > UBA8199 > PSRM01. The sequence continues at coordinate 8,486 of PSRM01000123.1, forward strand.
CATCCGCCCACTCTCGCAATACACCGGCCCCGGAGAGCGCAAGGTGGTTCCGCTGATTCAGCGAGCTTAGCGCGCCAAAAACCTCGTAGCAGCCGAGGTAACGAGGCTCTAGGAAATTTCGGATTTCAGATTTCGGGTTTTGAATTAGAGCCTCGTTACCTCGGCTGCTACGTTGGCATTGCGCCGAGAGTGCGACATTGGCATTTAACCCATTTAACTTATTTTACCTATTTAACCCCGCCGATTTCTTGCCTCTCATCAGTCGCATGTTATCCTCCAGGCTATGACTCTTGCCCCTTGCCCGGTCTTTATTGGCGGTGAATGGAACCGCCTGAACAACCTCTCGACCACGCCCGTCCATAATCCCTCGACCGGAGACGTCATCGCCGAAGCGCCGCTCTGCACGAGCCAACACGTAAACGACGCCGTGGAAGCCGCCGCGGCCGCCTTCCCGGCCTGGGCGGAAACACCGCCGACTGATCGCGCCCGCATTCTATTCCGTTTCAAAACTCTGCTGGAGGAGAATTTCGAAGACCTGGTCCGAAGCAATACGCGCGAGCACGGCAAAACGCTGGTGGAATCGCGCGGCGACGTCAAACGCGGCATCGAGATGGTCGAGTTCGCCTGCGGCGTGCCTTCGTTGCTCATGGGAGAGGCGCTCGAAAATGTGGCCCGCGGCATCGATTGCGATACCATTCGCCAGCCGCTCGGCGTTTGCGCCGGCATCACGCCATTCAATTTCCCGTGCATGGTTCCGCTCTGGATGTATCCGGTGGCGCTGGTTTGCGGCAACACATTCGTGCTCAAGCCGAGCGAAAAAGTTCCGCTTACCTCGATCAAGGTCGTCGAATTACTCGAGAAGGCCGGCCTGCCCAAAGGCGTGCTCAACATCGTACATGGCGGACGTGAATGTGTGGATGCCCTCCTCACTCACCCAAAGATCAAAGCGATCTCGTTTGTCGGTTCCACGCCTGTGGCCCGATACATTTACGAAGTCGGCACCAAACACGGCAAACGCGTCCAATCTAACGGTGGGGCCAAAAACTTCGTCCTGCTCATGCCCGACGCCGACATTGATAATTCCGTGCGCGGCGTTGTTGAAGCCGCCTTCGGCTGCGCCGGAGAACGCTGCATGGCCGGCTCAACTGCTGTTGTCGTTGGCGGCGCGGCCAATTCCGTCCTGCCGCCGCTCGTCGAAGCGGCTCGCCGGATTAAAATCGGCCCGACCGACCGCGATCCGCAGCCTGACATGGGCCCGCTTATCACGCGGCAGCATCGCGATCGCGTCGCTCACCTCATCGAAACCGGCGCAAAAGAAGGCGCTCGCATCGCCGCCGATGGCCGCGCAATCAAACCTGACTCATCGCCCAACGGTTTCTTCCTCGGTGCAACAGTCCTCGATGAAGTCCAGCCCGCCATGACAGTCATGCGCGAGGAAATATTCGGACCAGTGCTGAACGTCTTGCGCATGGAGGACCTCGACGCCGCCATCGACCTCGCCAACACCTCGCCTTACGGCAACGGCGCTTCCATTTTCACCTGCTCCGGCAAAGCCGCCCGCGAATTCAAACATCGCATCAAGTGCGGCATGGTCGGCATCAACGTCGGCGTCCCCGCCTCGATGGCCTGGTTCCCGTTCAACGGCTGGAACGAGTCCTTCTTCGGTGACCTCCACATGCAAGGCAAGGAAGGCGTCCAATTCTTCACCCAACTCAAAGTCACCATGAGCCGCTGGTTCAGCTTCGGCGAGGGAGATGTCTGGTACCGCGAATCCAAAAAGTAACAACCGAACAGAGCCGTCCCGCTGAGCGGGATGAGGGAGCGACCGTTGACTAATAAGGTTTCACTGGCTGAAATTGACGAAGGAGTGTCTCGATTCTGTGTTTTATCCGTGTTCATCCGTGTTCATCCGTGGTTAGAACTCTTATGCCGTGGTTGTAGTCTGGAACCGAATAATCTTGTCCTTCCGCGCCACTCCTCGTAGCCTCCAGGCCATGACCGCACTTTCCAGGCCTCTTTCAAATCCCAAAACGATCGCCTTTCGACTTCTGTTTGCAACGGCACTTTCGGCACCGTTCCTCGCAAAGGCACAACCCTGTCCGCCGGGGTACTACAGCACCAACGGCCAGGCGCCTTGTGTGCCGGCGCCGCCGGGATATTACGTGTCAACCAGCGGAGCGACGAACCTCACGGCCGCGGCGCCAGGCTATTACGCATCCGGCTATGCTTCGACGACCCAGCTCCTTGCCGGTGCCGGGTATTATTGCCCAATAGCCGGGATGTCCGTAGCCATACCAGCGCCCCCGGGGTACTTCTGTGGTGCAGGGGCTTCTTCCTTAATCCCGGCCGCGGCAGGCACCTACGTTTCTGGTTCCGGTAGTGCCAGTAGCACACCTGCCCCACTTGGTGAATACGCTCCAATTACCGGCATGTCGGCGCCGATCCCGGCGGTGCCCGGGTACTATGTGCCCTTTATCGGCAGCGCATCACTTATTCCCGCAGGTCCGGGATATTATGTCGCGACCAACGGGGCCAGCGCTGAGACGCCTGCTGCGGCGGGCTACTACGCGCCAAACGGCGCAATGACTAATGCGATCCCCGCGCCGCCAGGTTATTTCGCTTCGAGTTCCGGCTCCGCCACGGTCGCGCCCGCCTCGGCGGGAACTTATGCAGCCGGATTCGGAAATGCCTCTGCGACACCAGCTCCCGCGGGCGCTTATGTGCCCTTCGCAGGAATGTCTGCGGCCATCCCCGCGGCCGCAGGATATTACGTTCCGTTTGTTGGGAGCTTCGCCATGATTCCGGCCTCGCCCGGCAATTATGTGGCAAATACCGGCGCTACAACTCAAACGCCTGCGGCTGCCGGTTATTACACACCAATCGGCGCCATGACCAACGCCATCCCGACCCCGCCCGGATTTTTTGCATCAAGCCCCGGCTCCGCAAGCGTGACTCCGGCTCCAGCAGGCGCTTTTGCCGCGGGATTCGGTAACGCCTCGGCAACGCCAACTCCGCCCGGCCAGTTTGCGCCTGTTAGCGCGATGCCGGCGGGCATCCCGGCACCGACCGGCTACTACGTCCCTGTCGCTGGCAGCGTGAGCCCAACACCCGCGTCCCCCGGTTATTACGTCGCGACTACTGGCGCTACGAATCAGACGCCTGCGGTCCCGGGCTCTTACACCCCCATAAGCGCAATGCCCGGAGTAGTTCCCGCGCCGCCGGGATATTTCGTGTCAGCAAGCGGTTCGGCGAGCATTACTCCGGCCGCTGCAGGGACCTATGTTCCGACTGCGGGGAGTTACGCTGCCACGCCCGATCCCGCGGGGCGTTATTCTCCTATTACTGGCATGGCCGGAACCATCGCTGCCGGCGACCTGAATAATGATGGAATCGTAAGCCAGGCTGAACTGGATATCGTGCTGACCAATTATTGGCCGTACAGCCCCTGGCTCAGCATGACCAACTTCGGCACGCAATGCGGCGGCGAATTCCAGTTCGCGCTCACGAACGCCACAGGCTGGGATTTCAGCGTGCTGGTTTCGACGAACCTTTCCACAACAAATTGGAATTTCCTGGGCACTGCATTTCCCGTCTATCAATTCACCGACCCCGCCGCCACCAATGGCGCCCCGCAAAGATTCTACCGCCTGCGCTGGCCTTAAGACTGAGGCCGAGTTTTAACGCAAAGATGCAAAGACGCAAGGTGACGAACTGACACGAATTTCACGAATTTGCACGAATTCGTGTTCATTCGTGTAATTCGTGTCTCTCCGTTTTCGCTTTGCGGCTTTGCGGCTTTGCGTTAATTTTTTTACAGGCTTTGGACTACTGCCTTCATGCTCGCCAGCCCTCGTTTCGCTACCTCTAGTGCGTCCTGTTTCCAGTATTCTCTGTTGAAGAGTTCGAGTGAGAGAATTTTCTGGCCGCCCGTTTGTCGCAGGAGCCGTAAGATCTCCTTGACCGGTCCCTGACCTTCGCCGGGATAAACTCGCAGATTATCCTGAAGCTTATCTCGCGGTATGTCCGTTGGAAAATCGTTCATGTGGAGCACCTGGATGGCCTTGGGCCCGAGCATCTGGATACCTCCTAAATTGGAACCGCCTTTGTAGAGATGAAAAACATCCGCCAGCACACAGGCATTCGGATGCCCCGTTTCCATCGCCACACAGACACATTCGCCCAGGTGATTCAGATTTTGCGAAAAGCCCCAAAGCTCGAGTTGCGGCACGATGCTGAATTGCTGTCCCGCTTCGAGTAAGACGCGGTAACGTTCTGCGCATGTCAACAGATCGAGCTTCGGCAGCGCTGTTGCGCCCGCAGGCGGGGCGGCAATGCGTTTGCCGCCCAGTTGGCTGAGCATATCCATCTGGCGTTTTGCTAAATCGAGTCCTTTCGCGCGCCGAGCTTCGTCATCAACGATCCACTCGGCAAATCCGATTGCGTCCTCGAGCACGAGGCCGGAATCAGTGATTTGCTTTCTGAGGTCGGAGAGTTTGCCGCCTGCCTCAATGTACGCCGTTAACCCATCCATCCATGGCTCGATACCCTCGTAACCAGCTTTCGAAGCAATCTCGATGTCTTTAACGATGCCAAGCTTCTGGCCTCGCAGCGTGGAGGTGTTTAGGCAGAACCGAAATTGTGCTGTGGTACCGGCGGCAGGTTCGTTCGCATGAGCCTTTTGCGCCAGGAAGCTATCTGCGAAAAGAGCCGCACCGGCCAACGAGCCTGCTTTCGCCAGCGCCTCGCGTCGGGATAGTTTTGATAAGGTCATAATTTTTTCGCACCCAAAGGGTCGTATTCCAGCATCGAAAGCAAGCAGATTCCTTTCGCGTTCGCAGGGCCGGGGACGACGCTTTGCTCGTAGCGCAGATTTCCAATCTGCTGTATCGCAGTGCTTCCAGCCTGCGAGACGTCCGCCAGCCGGCCAATGGACGATCTGCCGATTGGAAATCGGCGATACAGCAGGTTGGAAACCGGTTGGAAACCTGCGCTACTTTCCATCGGCGCTCCGTTCCGCTTGCGCCTGCGCAAAACTGGTTTACTATAGCCGTAAGCAAATGAGACTCCTGCGCTTAATCCATGTTCGCCATCGGAGCGCGGACGGCCTCGTCCGCGCGCGAAAAATTCTGCGCGGCCTTTCACCTCTTCTCCTCCTGGTCCTGGTCCTCACCCTCCCCGCCCGCGCCGAGAAGGTCCTTGTCCCCATTGCCGAAAAACAACTCGCCAACGGCATGAAGCTCCTGCTCTTCGATCGCCACGATGAGCCCACTGTTGCCGGCGGTTGGGTCGCGCATGTGGGCAGCTCGAACGAGCGGCCCGGCATCACCGGCACCGCCCATCTTTTCGAGCACATGATGTTCAAGGGCACGCCCACCATCGGCACCAAAGATTACAAAAAAGACCTGGCCATCATTGACGAGCAGGAACAAATTCGCGATCAAATGCGCCAGGAGGAGCGAAAAATGCGCGCCGAATATCGCCGCGGCGAAATCGATGACCCATTCAGACCGGAAAACGAAACTCCTCACTACAAGGAGCTGCAGAAGAAGTTCAATGAACTTATCGCCGAACAGCGAAAGATCCTGGTCAAAAGCGAGTTCGACACCATTTACAGCGCGCAGGGCGGCTCCGGCATGAACGCCTTCACCACCGAGGACATGACCGCCTACTTCGTCACGGTGCCCGCCAACAAACTCGAGCTTTGGATGTGGATGGAATCCGAACGCATCCTGCACCCGGTCTTCCGCGAGTTCTACGCCGAGCGCGACGTGGTTTTTGAAGAGCGCCGGATGCGCACTGATTCCACGCCGCTGGGCAAATTCGAAGAGGAGTTCAAAGCCATGTTCTGGGAATCGATTCCCTATAGTTGGCCCGTGGTTGGCTGGCCTTCCGATATCCCGTCGATTTCAAAAGCCGAGGCGGATGACTTTTACGCCACCTATTACTCACCGCAGAACATCACGTTGATCCTGGTGGGCGATTTTCAACCCGAGAAGGCGGAAGCCCTGGCCAAACATTATTTCGAACGCATCCCGCGCGGCTCAAAAACGCCTCCCGATGTGGTCACGCTCGAAGTAAAGCAGGAAGCCGAGAAGCGAATGAACGCCCAGGCCGAAGCAAATCCGCAAGTGGACATCTTGTGGCATAGCGTTCCCTATGGCCACAAAGACTCCTACCCGCTCGAAATCCTGGGCCAGATACTTTCGACGCGAACCGGACGCCTTTACAAAGAGCTGGTCTTAGGGCGGGCGGTGGCAACCGATGTTTATGCGGACCAAGGCTCGCAAAAATGGGCAGGCTACTTCAATGCCGGCGGCGAAGCCCGCGAAGGTCATAAGCCTGAAGAAGTGGAACAAGGCATTTATGAGGCGCTCGAAAAGCTTAAAAACGACCCCGTGCCAACCGAAGAATTGCAAAAGGTAAAAAACAATTTCGCCGCCGCCGAATACCGCCGCCTGACGGCAAACTCCCAGATTCTTTATCACTTGATTCGACACGAAGGGGAAGGCGACTGGCGCGAAATCAACCTCGCCGGCCCGCGAATTCAGGCCGTCACCCCCGATGATGTCAAGCGCGTGGCCCGCAAGTACTTCACTCCCGAAAACCGCACCGTGGCCGTTTACACGCGCAAAGCGGCGCCGGTGCCCACGGCAAAGCCGTAATTTCTTAACCACGGATAAACACGGCTTTGCAAACACCAAACACCAAACACCAAGCTCCAATGAAGCTCCTGGCCCGGATATTTCATACTCGTTGTAGGGGACGACGTGAGGAGTCCCTTGGTACCATTCGGCGCCAGGAGTGGACTCCTCACGTCGTCCCCTACAGCCTGTCTCCATTTCGTGCCTGCTATGAAAAATTCGGATTAGCGCCAAATTGCAAGAAGGCCCAACCGGCTTTGGGATTTGGAGCTTGGTGTTTCTCTGGAGTTTGGAGTTTGATGTTTGGTGTTTGTTCACCTGGTGTTTGGAGTTTGGTGTTTGGTGTTTGTACGCTGTGTTCATCTGTGGTTAATTGCCTTGCACAGGAGATTCCCTCCCGCCCCGAGAAGCTCCAATTCCCGCCACTAGTTTATGAGGCGCCTTCGCCGCAGAACTACCGCGTTCCCCTGACGAGCGGCCCAATCGCATACATCGCTCCCGACCACGAACTCCCGCTGGTCACCATTGCGATTTATGCGCATACCGGACAATACCTGGAGCCTGCAGGCAAAGAGGGCCTTGCCGAATTGACCGGCTACCTCCTTGCGCGTGGTGGCACGAAAGCTCGCAAGGCCGACGCGCTCGAAGAAAGGCTGGCGTTCCTGGCCGCGCGCCTGGACTCCGGCATCGGCGAAACGCAAGGCACCGTCAGCCTGAACCTGCTCTCCAAAGACCTCGAAGAAGGGCTCCAAATCCTGCGCGAGGTCTTGACTTCGCCCGCGTTCCAGGACGACAAAATCGCCCTGCGCAAACAGCAGATGCTCCAGGACATGCAGCAGCGCAACGATGACTCGGAAAAAATCGAAGAACGCGAAGCCGGCTTCCTGGCGTTCGGCGAGATATTCTGGGCCAACCACTATACTACCGCAGCTTCGCTCGAGAGCATCTCTCGAACTGACATCGAACAGTTCCACACGCAATGGTTTGCCCCTTCGAACTTCGTCGTCGCCGCCAGCGGCGATTTTGACCGGCAACAGATGATCAGCAAACTCGAGGCGCTCTTCGGCAATTGGCCCTTCGCAGGCCAAACCCCGCCTCCCATCCCGACCAACACAGCCTTCGCGTCTCCGGGTATTTACATGGTGGACAAAGACGTGAACCAGGGCCGTGTGGCCATGATGTTGCCTGGCATTCTGCGTGATAACCCGGACTATTTCGCGGTCACAGTCATGAACGACATCCTGGGTGGCGGCGGCTTTACATCCCGCATCGTCAACCGCGTGCGCTCAGACGAAGGGCTGGCCTATGACGCTCACTCGAGCTTCCGCGGCGGTGTCTATTATCCGCTCACTTTTACCGCCGGCTTTCAGTCCAAATCGCGCACCGTTCCCTTCGCTGTCTCTCTCGTGCTGGATGAGATGAAACGCATGACCGCGGACCCGGTTACCGACCAGGAATTGAACACCTCAAAATTCGGTTTCATTGATCGCTTTCCCCGCTCCTTCGCCACCAAAGCCCAGATCGCCTCCACCCTGGCCCAGGACGAGTTCACTGGCCGCTATGCCAAGGACCCCAACTACTGGAAAGAATACCGCCCGCGCATCCAGGCCGTTGGTAAAGACGACGTTTTGCGCGTAGCCAAAAAATACCTCATCCCGCAGGAGTTGGTGATCCTGGTAGTCGGCCAAAAAGATCAAATTCTTCTGGGGCATCCCGATCATCCCGTTAAGCTGAGCGAACTAACCACCGGCCCCTTGAAAGACCTGCCCTTGCGCGACCCGCTCACCATGAAACCAATGCCGCTCACTCCGGCGCGCAAGTGAGTATTGGTTACTTCTGCAAACGGTAGAATTTCTTTGGGCCGGAGATCAGGTCGGGGACGGTGAAGTTCGTGCCGCTAATGGTGGGAAGGGTCGAGTTCGATGTCCAAGTCGAGCCGAGGGCGGTTGTCCACCACAAGTTAAAACCTGCCGCGTTGGTCGGCCATTTGAGGACGAGGTTGGTGCCTTGCAAGGTTGCGCCAAGGCTTGGGACAAAATCAGCCGCATATTTGATCGTCGCGTAATCATAGTCCCCGCCACTGCCGACCGACGATCCGGTTACAAACACGTTGCCGGCCCTGTCCAAAGCCATGGCAAAGGGTGAGTCATCGCTGTTGCCCGGTCCGTTATAAAGGTTTGTCCACAACGGCACGCCGGCATTGGAATACTTGATTGTCGCATAATCGTTGCCGCTCGCGCTGCCAACTGAATAACCCGTCACGAAAACATTGCCGCTGCTGTCCACGGCCATGGCGGTGGCGGAGTCATCATCGTTCCCCAAGCCATTGTAGCGGTTTGTCCATAGCGGCAGGCCAGCATTCGAATACTTGATCGTCGCATAATCGTAGCTGCTCCCGCTGCCGGCAGATTGTCCGGTCACGAACACATTGCCGGCGCTATCCACCGCGATGGCGGATGCGGAGTCTTCGCCGTTGCCGGGGCCGTTGTAACGGTTCGTCCACAAGGCGACGCCGGCATTGGAATATTTAATCGTGGCGTAATCGCCTCCGCTGGCACTGCCAGGCGAAGAGCCCGTTACGAAGACGTTGCCGGCGCTATCCACAGCGATGGCATTCGCCGAGTCATAGCCGTTGCCCGGCCCGTTGTAGCGGTTCGTCCACAATGGCGCACCGGCATTGGAATACTTGATCGTCGCGTAATCGTAATCCCCGCCGCTGCCGGTGGAAGCTCCCGTCACAAAGACGTTGCCGCCGCTGTCGAGAGCGATGGCGTATGCGGAATCATAGCCATTGCCCGGGCCATTGTAACGGTTTGTCCACAACGGCACGCCGGCATTGGAATACTTGATCGTCGCGAAATCAGGGCCGCTCCCGCTGCCGGCCGATTCTCCGGTTACGAACACGTTGCCGTTGGAGTCCACGGCGACGGCGTTCGCTCCATCAAAGCCGTTGCCCGGCCCATTGTATCGGTTTGTCCACAACGGCACGCCGGCACTGGAATACTTGATCGTCGCGAAATCGGCGCCACCGCCGCTGCTATACGATGTCCCCGTTACGAACACGTTGCCGTTGGTATCCACAGCGATACCGTAGGCTGCGTCCTGGCCTGCGCCCGAGCCGCTGTAACGGTTGCTCCACAACAGCAAGCCGGCGTTGGAATATTTGACCGTGGCAAAGCTGGAAACACCGGCGCGTTCGTACGATTGTCCGGTCACAAAAACGTTGCCGCTGCCGTCCACGGCGATGGCCCAGGCGAAGTCATTGGTGCTCAGCGGGCCGTCATAGCGGTTGGTCCAGTTCAGCGTCAAAAGGACATCGAGAGGCTGCTGCAAGCGGTAGAATCGGTTGCCGACGATCGGGGTAACGATGATGTAGTTGATGATGCCGTTGTTGGTGACGGTCTGCGGCGGAGTCACCCAGTTCGTCGTGTTCAAGGCTGTGTTCTGCACGAGGCTGAAGCCGGTCGAGGGATACGGCCAGGACACGATGATGGAGTTGGTGGCCGTGCGGGAGATGGTCAGGCGCGGAGGAGCAGCCGCTTGGAACGACGAAAAGAGGCTCCAGAAACCGCCGGTCACGGAGAACCTTCCGCCGGTCATCGGACCATCGGCGTCCGGCTGGCCGATGGTATCACTGACTGCATAGACCCCGCCGGTGCTGGTGCCGCCGCCGTCGTCAATAGTGAACCAGTCAACCGAATAACTCACGGCCCTTGCCCTCGTGCCCGCGACGCAGAGAACGAGCAAGGCTAAGAGAAGATGCGTTTTCACGAATCTCATTGGATACGGGTAATTGTCACTGAAATGGTTGGGCGGGTGGACGCGGAACCAAAGGACTGGAGGCGGACGCCGGTACTGGGACCGGCCATCTGGAGTGTGAAGATGTCCGCCGAGTTGACGTTGGCCAAAAAAGTCTTGGAGACCGAGACCCAGGAAGGAGCGTTGGTGGGAATGGAGGCGGCAGTGGCGCTGCCGCCGATCTCGGCGCCATTTAAGGTCGCGCGCAAGGTCACATTGGTGCCACCGGTGGAAGTAGTAGTTACCTGCGCGTTGTAGCTGACTAGATAAAGGCCACTCTGGCCGTTGGTATAGGTGGCACTGCCAAGGGTATGGGACCAGCCGGAGAGAACGTCATCGTGGCTGAAGGTCAGGTCCTGGAAAGTGTTCGCCAGGGCGACGGCTTGCAACGAGGTGCTATAGGCAAAAACGTAATTCGCCGCGCTGGGGCCACTGAGATTCGTCAACCCGGCGCCGTTGCCTGCGAAGTTGGTTGCCAGCACCGTGCCGTTCACGTCCAACACCGTGGCCGGATTTGTCTTGCCGATGCCGACGAGTCCGTAGGACGAAATTCGCATCCGTTCCACCTCGGAACCGGCAAGATAGGTGCCTCCCATGGTGGAGAAAGTGAGTGCCGGATTGAGAAAGTTTGGATTGGAGGCTTCATTCACGGAGGCGATCCTGGCGTAGTACTTGCCGGCGCCATTGCCGGTGCCGATGGTAATGGCGGCCCCATCTCCAGTGTTGGCATTGGCGAGAGGAGAGCCGAAATGCGCCATCGTCTGTATCCCACCCGAATTGGTGCGGCCCGCTTCCAGCGGGCGAATCGGGTTGGCGGTTCCAATGCCCACGTTGCCGCCTGAAAGGGTCAATTGGTTGCCACCGACTGAAAGTCCATTGGGCGGGAGGTTTAGGGCGCCGGTCATTGTGTCGCCCGCTTTGGCGACATAGGACGATGAGCCGCTGGAGGGGGCGAAAGACGCCGCCGACTGGCCTCCAAGGCTGCCTGCATTCGCCGCCATGATCGAGTAGGGCGTTGAGGTCAGTTTCCGACGCGGACTCAACGTCTGGTAAGCACTAATGCTGCCGTAGGTGCGCACGCCCAGTTCCAACCAGCGGTCTGAGCCAGGAAACACGCCTGCACCGAAGTCCAATGTGACAGTGAACACCCCGTTGCTGACGCTGGCGGGCGCATTGGTGAGAGGCCCGGCGATGGCACTGCCGCCGCTGCTGGCGCCGAAGATGGTAAAGGTCATATCATAAGAGCCGTTTGCCGGAGTGTCGCTATCAGTGAGCCGCCCCTGGTAGGTGAATGCGGTTGTCTGCGCCTGCGCAACCAGGTGGCTCAGACTGAGAACGGCGACCGCCAGGATTGCAAATTTGTGGAAGGAGTTAACTCGGGCGCATGTTGATTGTTCCGTTAACCTGCGAGGAACATGCCCCGAGGCGCCGGGTGAGGGCACCCGGCCTACAAGTCCACAGCATTCCGCCTGTAGGCCGGGTGCCCTCACCCGGCGCGCTCGGAGGGAAAGGTCCGAAGTAACGCGACTTCCAAGAAGCAACCATTTGATTCCGTTTTTCATGTTATTTATTTCTTCTTCTGTGGGTTGAGTGTTGGGTGATGGTTTATGGATTGGGTTTCAGCGGTCAGATGGGAAGAAAGTGCTACGGCAACAGCTCGACGCGGTAGAAACGAGAGGCGGCGCTGGCCAGGTTAGTGTCGGTTTTGCTGGCTAGGACGCTGGTGGCGGTCACGTCGCTGCTCACCGCTAGCCAGGTGGGGTCCGAAAGGCGGTTTTTGTATTGGAGCCGGTAAACGTAGTTGGAGCCCGACAGCCAGGTGAGCGTCGCATTGGTGCCGGTCATGGCGACGCTCGTGATGTAGGGCTGAGAGACCTGATTGCTGGACCAGACCCAGCGAACCGCATCAGCACCCACGAACCGATTTACATCGGTGGATTGATTGGATAACTGCACGAATCCGTTGGTTCCTTGCGAGAACGCCTGGCTGGATGCAATCGAAACCCACGAGTTGAAGCTGCCGGGGCCGCCCTGGTTCACACTGGCCGTGTTGGTGCCGCCCGCCGGTGAGGAAATGACTAACTCGGCGTCACTGCACCGCTTACTAGTCTGGTTCATCCGCGGGGACCAGACATAAACATCATAATTGCCGGTCAACGGCAGATTGGGCCGGAACACAGCGGTGGCGGAACTCGAAGAGAAGGTCGTGGTATATCGAAAATCCTGCGCGAAGAAAGCGCTTCCTACGCTGCCGGAGTCAATGGTCCACGAGCCGGTGAACGTCGCGTTGGTGTTGTCCACAATCAAATCCGAAACCGTCGAGGCAAAGCTCGCCGTGATCACTTTCGAAGTGCTCATGGTGACTGACAAAGGATTCTGTGTGCCGGTGGCGTCGCCCGACCAGCCGGTAAAGGCATAGCCGACCGGGGGAACGGCGATGAGCATTACTGTGGAATCGTAGGGGTAGGAGCTCAGGTCAGGGCTCTTGAGGACCACGCCGGATGGGATGGCTGTGACGGTTAATGTGGGCAGGACTTCTGTCAGCACCACGTCGTCGCCGTCCCCGCCGGTGTAGCTGATTCGGAATGAGCGAGAGCCGATATTCAAGGAAGCACCCTCTGGCA
>PSRM01000329.1 GCA_003176045.1 Verrucomicrobiota bacterium
TGTCGTTGCCTGGCGGGGGTGACTGCCATGGCCAGAAGGTATAAGGGCTTGCGACACGGCGAGAAATAGCGGACGTCAATCGCCCATGGTTTCTTGGTCGCCAGCCTGAAAGTTGCGACCAGTTCGGTCCCGTGGCGCGCGACGAAGACGCGCGATACGCGCATCGCGTAGAGGACCCCTTTTTCGGAGGTCTTCATGGACCACGGGCCATGGCCATGCACATCGGTAAGCCGCTCAGCAACCTCCGTGTGCAGCGCTGCCAGTGCCGCAGCGTCTTGGGTTTTGGCTGCTTCGAACGTGAGCCTTTTCATGTTCGCCGGGGTACTCCAATCAAGTACGGAATTCGAATCGGCAAACCAGCGGTGCGATCGTAGCCCGCTTCCCAATCGAACACGCCGTCACCGACTTGTCGCGCCATCGTGAGCATCTCTTCAGGGGTATACATCCGCAGACAGGAGACAATCGCATCGAACATTGCCGCTGCGGGAATAACCGGCAGGATGTAGGTCCAAAACAGTCGCGACCACCGAAATGGCCGAATGAGGGGTGTCATGAGACATACGGTGAGAGGAATGCAGAGCATGAAAATTAGCGCTCGCGGTGTGCGAGAGGCTCCTTCGAAAATGGCAATGCCTTGCCTATCCCGGACAGCAGCTTGCAAGATAGCCTGAGCATCATTGGGCTCGAAATGATGAAAGGCGGTGAACAAGGTTCGGAAACCGGAGAGGTGTTCAGGCATATTCGTGGCACTGGCGGGCTGCGCCTCAAACCTGGCCTGGGGAATTTTCGCGATCAACTTCGACAAGGCTCTGGTATTCGGAAATTTGTCTGTTAAACACAGTGACGGAGTTGCTCCCATGGTCGTCAGTTCCGGCAATAACTCAGACCACGGCCCGCCGGCTCCTGAGCAAAGGTCTGTAATTCTGTTAGCGCCGCTGCGCTGGATAGCCGCGGCCAGGCGCGGGGCGACCGTGCGATGGATTTTGGTGAAGCGGATCGAGGTGGCCAGGTAATCGGTTACACCATCTCTAAAAACCTGCGGCCACCAGGGGAGATCTTCCAATTCGATGAATTGTCGGCGCCGCATGGTGGCAGAATGTTCAGCGTCCCCGGAATTTCGGGGGTACGCTTGGCATTTCGCGTGCCAGGCGTTGCCTGCGATATTCGATGTAGCGGCCAGACGTGATGGCGAGTTTGAGTCGTTCGATCGGAATCCCGGTCCTTACTGCTATCGCCTGCAGGAGTGTGTCGCGAGCCAGTTCGCGCGCGTGTTTCTGTTCGTTGGGACAAAACTCCGCTTCGAACATTGCTGCCAGAATGGCCTCCAGCTCAGGGGCGACCAAACGCCTCCTTGAGGATTAATTCTGATTCGTGAGCTGGCATTGGCTCATGAAACATTTTGAAGTTGTCCCTCAGCAGTCTAGTTTCGGCTTCGATATCCTGGACCGTAAAGCCGGCCTTCGACAAATCAGCTCCACTTTGACGAGCTTCCCAGGAGAGGATTTCTCCATCGGCAATTAAATCGGCTATGATAACCCGATGCGCACGAAGGTCTTCACCGGCCGCATTCGCCAACAAGCGATCATTCTCGAATTGGCGGAGTATCCGGCAATGCTCAAACCATCGCGCTGCTTCGGCGGATAAGGGAACCTCGGCCAGGCGCGCTCTCCTGGTTTCGCGGAGCATGGATGGCAATGGTTCCGTTAAAGGCATGTCCAAGAGGATTTAAAGCCTTCCGATCTGGAAAATCAAGGATTACCCGGAACTCATCGGCCAATTGGCTTTGACCAATCCTTTGTAGCCCCCGATGAGTGAGTGGACGTTCCGGTAACCCATCCTCTGTGCGACTTCGGCTGTGAGCACTGAACGGTAGCCGCCACCGCAATACATGATGATTTCGCGGTTTTTATCCGGAAAGATCTTCTCGATATCACGTTCGAGAATGCCTTTGCCCAGGTGCACCGCCTGGACAGCATGGCCGGCGTTCCATTCAAGATCCTCCCGGACGTCCAATAGCACCGCGTCGGGATTTTGGGACAAGCGGTCCTTGGCTTGTTGAATCGTGATCTCCTTCACGAGAGGACGCGCCGCGTTTACGACCTGGAGGAAGCCGGGTGAATGATCCATGTGGAAACTATAATATGAGGGGAACCCCAGTCAAATCCAAACCCCAAACTTCCAACGCGGGCATTTCAGATTTTTGGCGCGGCATCGGACGTAGCGCAGATTTCTAATATTTCTAATCTGCTGTGTCGCAGTGCTTCCAGCCTGCGGGGTGCTCGTGCGCTCTGCCGATTGGAAATCGGCGATACAGCAGGTTGGAAACCTGCGCTACGTTCTCGTCATCGAAGCTCCGCCGAGCAACGCACAGGCGACGGCTTTAGTTTGGAGCTTGAAGCTTGAGGTTTTCTTGAAGTTTGAGGTTTTCTTGAAGTTTGATGTTTGGGGTTTGAGGTTTTTCCTCCCACGCCGAGCAAACCGCCTGGAATACCTGTTCGACTGTGATCTCCTGCATGCACAGATTGTCTCGGCAAGGTGTCTGCCGATTATTGTAGGCGTTCACACAGGGGCTGCAAGGCAGTCCGGCGTAAAGGACGGTGTTGCGCGGCGAACGTGCGGCAAACAGCGCAGGCGTTTCCGGGCCAAACAGCGTCACAACCCGGATGGGAGTAAGCATGGCAAAATGCGCCGGGCCGCTGTCGTTTGTAACCAAAACATCAGCCAGCGAATAAAGGACCAGCAGTTCGCGAAGGCTCGTTTTGCCAGCCAATGAAATACATCTTGGCGAAGCGGCTTGCGCCGCCAGTTCCGCTCCGGCCACAGCCTCATTAGGGGCGCCGGTGAACACGACGACAGGCTCTGGCAGGCTCGCCAGCAACCGTTTGGCCAGGTCCACATATCGCTGCGCAGGCCAGCGCCGCAGAGGCAGCATGTCGCTGGCGTTCGGATTTAGCAGAATGAGCGACGGGAGAGAGCCGGTGCTCGTTGTGATCAGAGCTTTTACCTTCTGCAGTTCGGCTTCGGTCGGCTTGAACCTGGGTAAGGCATCCTGGGCAGAGCTCGGCGATTTAAGCCCGGGAATCACAGGCAGTGCCGGCAGTTTGTCGGGAGGTAAGTGCAGGGCCTCGACCAGCAGCCGAAACACCTCGCTCGTGTGCAGGTAGGGATTGTAGAGCAAACGGTGCGTCATTAGATCGCCGCGGTAAGGGCCAGCGCCGAAAAATGCGTGGAAACCTACACGACGTTTGGCTCCGCTCAGAAAGGCCAGCACCGCGGAGCCTCTGGAAAAGAACTCCATGTCAACAGCCGCATCTGATCTTATGGCTCTCAACCTAGACAGCGCTGCCAAAACGCTCTTGGTCAGACCGAATAAGCTACCGGACGAGATCGTCACGACGTTCTCGGGCGGAATTACTTCGAGAGCGTCCAGGATGAACCGATTCTCCTCAAAAGCCACAAAATAGACATTCTCGCGGCCTACCATTTCGACTGCCCGGCGCAAGGCTCCGTAGGCCAGAACAGTTGAACCCTGTTCCGCAAGTTTGACGAAAAGGATTTTTTTCGGATTTTCAGAAAAGCGCCCTGAAGAGTGATTAGTCAAGGCGCGGAGCAAGGTCAAAGACCAGCAGAGCGGAATGCCCACCCAGCGGTCCGTGTGTTGCAATTGTCGGACATTCATTGAGGCCAAGCACAGAAGGACAGAACTATTAGGGCAAAACAGTTAAGCAACGGGAGGGGAACGCATGGCTTGTGTGTCAACCGGGCAATTATGGCAGATACGGGGTGTCGCCTCAAAAAAATTGTTCTGCGCTCATGGTTCTGCCATTATCCGCCAGCCATGAACAGCTTCGGCCACCTTTTCCGCATCACCACGTGGGGAGAATCTCACGGCGGCGGTGTTGGCGTCGTGGTGGATGGCTGCCCGCCACGGCTCAAATTGAGCGAGGCGGACATTCAGCCCGACCTGGATCGCCGCCGGCCTGGGCAATCCAGAATTGTCTCTCCACGCATGGAATCGGACACCGTGCAAATTCTCTCCGGCACTTTCGAGGGTCAAACTTTGGGAACGCCGATCTCGATGTGGGTAAGGAACGAGGATGCCCGGCCTGAGGCCTACACGGAGATGAAGACCAAATTCCGGCCTTCGCACGCCGATTACACGTATCAGGCCAAGTTCGGGATTCGCGCCTGGCCGGGCGGTGGACGCACGAGCGCTCGGGAGACAATCGGGCGTGTCGCCGCAGGTGCGATTGCGAAGAAGATCCTGCGTGAGCGGTTTGGCGTCGAGGTCCTCTCCTACGTCAAGCAAGTCCAGCGGATTGTGGCGGAGATTGATCCAAACAGAGTTAAATTCAAGGATGTCGAATCAAATATTGTGCGTTGCCCGAACGCGGCTGCCGCGCAGAAGATGATCCACTTGATCGAAAAAATGCGGCGTGCCGGAGATACTGTGGGTGGTATTGTCGAGGGAGTCGCGCGCGGTGTGCCGGCGGGTTGGGGGGAGCCGGTTTTCGACCGGCTTGAGGCTGACCTGGCCAAGGCCATGCTGAGCCTGCCGGCATCGAAAGGGTTCGACATTGGGTCGGGGTTCGGCGGAATCCTGTTGACCGGGACACAACACAATGACCCGTTTCGGGCGCGAGGCGGGAAAGTTTACACCACTTCAAATCGGTCAGGGGGGATTCAAGGTGGCATCTCGAATGGGCAGACGATTTTTTTCAGGGTAGCCTTCAAACCTGTGGCCACCGTCATGCGAGAGCAGGACACGGTGGACGTTGAGTTCAGGAATACAACGTTGAAGGCACGAGGACGACACGATCCGTGCGTATTGCCGCGAGCGGTGCCGATGGTTGAGGCCATGACGGCGCTCGTTCTTGTGGATCATGCGCTGCGCCAGAAAGCGCAGTGCGGGAAGTAAAATCCGAACTCCGAAATCCTAAGCCCGAAGGAAGGTCGAAAACTCAGCCCGGTATTTGGCATAAAATCTTTGTGGCGGACGAGGCGGCTGGAGTTTCTTCGGACTTCGGATTTCGCCCTTCGGATTTTCCCTCACCTATAGCCCATCAAGCCGGACGAGAGTCGCCACCACCAATCGGTAAACTCTGGGCCGAAAAAGATCCAGAGCGCAGCGGCCAGCGCGATGTAGGGCCCGTACGGGATCCGGGAGCCTAGTTCGCGCTTGCCAAGGGCGATCATCGCGAATCCCACGACCGCACCCACAAACGAACTGACGAAAAGCGAAAAGACCACCGATTGCCAGCCCAGGAACGCGCCAATTGCCGCCATGAATTTCACGTCGCCGAGTCCCATGGCCTCGCGCGGGATGACGATTTCCTTGCTCTTGGCTTCCATGTGAGGCACGTCCTCTGGATTGAAGCGCTCCTCGCCAATCTGCAAGGCGGCCGGATTGAGCCGGACGATAACGTCCCGGTAACACCGGTCCACAAGCTCAAGAGTTCGGGCGCGCAAGGCGATGGTGTCCGATTTCCGATAGAATACCTCTTCGTATGGAAGCTCGCCTTCTGGCAATACAATCGAATTTTCCGTGAAGACAATGCGAGCTTCCGCTGGAAATAGTATTTTCTTGCGACCAAAGACCAACTTGCCTAGTCGCACGACCAGGTAAATCAGTCCGCCCCCCACGATGGTTCCAAGCACACTTAGCTTGAGGGCGCCCAGGCGCGTGGTTTGCTGATGCAACTGCGGAACCAATGCTGAGCAGATGAGACCGACAAAAACACCGCCAATAGTCAGTTCGTCAGGAATGATGAAATGCTCAAAATCAATGAAGGTGGACACGATCAATCCGGCCAGCACGCCTGCGTAAATGAGTGCCACCCAGGGTGATCTCGCGCCAAACACGAGCCAGGCGCCCAGGAAGCAAATACCGGTGAGCAATTCGACGAGGAAGTAGCGGACGGAGATTGGGCTGCCACAGTTTTTGCATTTGCCACCCAAATAAACCCAGGTGACCAGGGGAATGTTAAGAAACCAGGGAATGGAATATTTGCAATGAGGGCAATGGGAGGGAGGAGCGACGATGCTCTGGCCCAGGGGCATCCGGTGGATGCAGACGTTCAGGAAGCTGCCGACGATGCACCCAAACACGAAAAAGGTGATCGCCCAGAAATGGGGGGGCACTTTGCTCCAGACTTGCGGGTCTAACATAGGCCCTCCGGATACGAACTACTTGGAAGGCGTGAAAGAAAAAAGCCGGCAGATAACGGCGAATAGCCTGCAGGTCGCGAAGCGTTTTGATGGGGAGCGACGAGGTTTGGCGATGGAAAGGATGTGTATATGTACATGGCCAAAAAGGGGTGAAGGTGAGAGGTGCTCGGTAAATACGGGTTGGAACTGCATTTTTAAGTGTGCTGCAGGTGTGCTGCAAGTGTGCTGTGGCTGATGGGCTTCGGTAAACGCGGGTTGATAGTGAGTTTTTTGAGGGTGATGGAAGTGTGCTGCAACTGTGCTGCGCAAGGATTTTTCGTTGCGAGGAGCTACCAGCGCATAGGCTTGAGCAATCCCGAAGGAGGAACCCCTCATCCCGGCTCTCTCCCGTTCCGAAGGAGAGAGGGAGAACCGCCGGTCGGTTGTCCTGCGAATGTAGCAATCTTCAACCTGCTCGCCCATATACCTCCTCCTCCAACGCCTTGCGCATGACCTCGATTGGCGCGGGCCTTCCAGTCCATAGCTCCAAAGCTTTCGCTCCTTGATAGAGGAGCATGCCGAGTCCATTAGCGGTGCGACAGCCTGCCGCTTTCGCTTCTTTTAACAAATCGGTTTCGGCTGGACGATAAATCATGTCATAAGCCGCCCCAGTCTTTTTCAGAGAGAACTTGCTCGAGTCGAAGGGCAGGGGATCGCCGCTTTTGAGGCCCAGGGAGGTCGCGTTGAGCACCAGATCAACTTTTGCTTTTGGATAGCCAATGTTCACCTTCACTTTCGGCTGGTTTTTGCGAATCTCTTCAGCGACAGCTTCCGCCTTTTTGACGGTGCGATTGACCAGGAAGATCTCGGAAACCTTTTCACTTGCAACCTTGAGCGCGGCGGTGCGCCCGGCTCCGCCCGCCCCTAATAGGAGGACTTTGGCGCCGGCGAATTCCAAGCCGAGGTCCTCGCGGATTGCGCGAGTAATGGCTTCGGCATCGGTATTGAAACCGCAGGAACGGAATCGCGCAGGCGGGTCGTTGAATTCTGCCAAGGGTCGCCAGGTGCCGTCGGGATGCTTACCCTCAAACCGAATCGTATTCACGGCTCCGAAAGCCTTCGCCGACTCGTCCACCACATCTACCATTTTCAGGGCCAACAGCTTGTGCGGCACGGTAAGGTTCAGGCCGATAAAGTTCATGGCCTTTGCGCCTTCGATCGCGGAGCGCAAGTTGTCCGGATGTACTTCGTAAGCGAGATAACACCAGTTCAGGCCGAGGGTTGCGATGCCGGCGTTTTGCATGGCCGGAGAAGCGGAATGTTTTACAGGCCAGCCGTAAACGGCGCAAATGCGCGTACTGGCATTGATGGGCTGTGAAAACCGCTCGGACACGGGGTTTGTTATAGGGACTGCGAACGCGCCCTTCAAGTCGGAAAGCTCGGTCACAAAAGCCTGATTACACTCGCCTACACTTTCTAGTGCGTCCAGGTGTGCCCTACATAGGTCTTGAAATTGGCCTTCCACGGTGGGAAATTCCTCTTGTGCAAACACTTAAAGCGGACAACAGACAGCGTGTCCGGCTTCCCCATAGTAAGCCTGGACAAGTTTTCGCGTATGAACCGAACGAGGACGGGTCAATCACCCTAACTCCAGTCGTGAAAGCCGCAAGCAAGGAGCGCTTCCCGCCTGGAAGCCTGCTCAAGTATTTCACACCAGAACTGGACAAGGAGGAAACCGAGATCTCACGGGCCATTTCATCGCTGAAGGTAGAGGATTGATGGAACAGTTCGACGTCTGGCGGTTGGATTTTCCAGGCAAAGGAAACGCGGACACGTGAGCTTGGAGCGCCGAAGAGCAATCAGGGAGCTATTGCGCGACGTGTTCGGGCTGTTGGCTACGGACTAGAACTATGAAAATGCGCTGTGAGTGTGGAGAGATTATCAGTGACAATACTGATTACTTACCATACAAGGCATTTCTCATCGCTGACGAGGATTGGTTCGGCGTTGCTGATGCCATAGACGAGATTACTTCAGAAGTTGCCTCTGGGCGCACGACTATTCTTGCCGCCGAGACAGCAGTTCGCGTCGTCCTCAACAAGAAATCAAGAACGATGTATCAGTGCAGCAAGTGTGGCCGGCTACTCGTGGCTGATTGGCAGCACAACCGGCATATCTACGCACCAATATCGGATGCAGACAGCAGGCAGATCCTCAGGGGCCATGACAAGGTGTCCTAACGACCCACACCACCACGCGAGTTTGTTCAGCTTGGGTTTTACTTCGCCGATACTCGTCGCAAGCGCCGTTCCAGCGAGATTAAGATTAAGAGAAAGATTAAGATTAAGAGGAAAGGAAAACGGCGGTAGCTTGCGCTACCGCCGTCATTCCGCTAACCCCCGAGCGTCCTCTATTACACGTCGTAGTAGAGGAAAAACTCATATGGGTGGGGGCGCAGGCGCAGGGCGTCGTGCTCCTTGCGCTTGGCCGCCACCCACATGTCAATAAAGTCTGATGTGAACACGTCGCCCTTGAGGAGGAAGTCGTGGTCCTTCTCCAAGGCCGTGATGGCCTGATCAAGGCTGCCGGCGATCTGCGGAACCCTCGCCATTTCTTCGGGCGGCAGTTCGTACAGGTTTTTGTCCATCGGTTCGCCTGGATCAATCTTGTTTTGTACGCCGTCGAGTCCGGCCATGAGCATGGCGGCGAAAGCCAGGTAAGGGTTGGCAGCAGGATCGGGCGGGCGATATTCGATGCGCTTGGCCTTCGGATTCTCGCTGTAGGTCGGAATGCGGATGGCCGCTGAGCGGTTGCGCGAGCTGTAGGCCAGGTTGACCGGCGCTTCGAAGCCCGGCACCAGGCGCTTGTAGCTGTTGGTGGTCGGGCTGCAGAAGGCGCAGAGTGTATAAGCGTGTTTGAGCAGACCGCCAATGTAATACAGGGCGGTCTTGCTCAAGCCGGCGTACTCATTGCCGGCAAAAAGCGGTTTGCCCTTCTTCCACAAGCTCTGATGCGTGTGCATGCCGCTGCCGTTGTCCCCAAAAAGCGGCTTGGGCATGAACGTGGCTGTTTTGCCGTGGCTGCGGGCCACGTTCTTAACGACATACCGATAGACCATCATCTTATCGGCGCTGCGCACCAGGGAATCGAAGCGATAATCAATTTCGGCCTGGCCGGCGGTGGCGACTTCATGGTGCTGCCGCTCGATTTCGACGCCCAGTTTCTCCATCACCAGCACCATTTCGGTGCGGATATCCTGCTGGGTATCAGCCGGGGCGACCGGGAAATAGCCTTCCTTGTGGCGGATCTTGTAGCCGGTGTTTGGCATTTCTTCCTTGCCCGTGTTCCAGATGCCTTCCTCGCCGTCCACGCTGTAAAATGTGCCGTTGCTCTTGCTGTCGAACTGGACGTTGTCGAAGATGAAGAACTCGGCTTCCGGCCCGAACACCGCTGAGTCGGCGATTCCGGTGCTAGCCAGGTATTTCTCGGCCCGCTGGGCGATGCCGCGAGGGTCGCGGATGTAGGGTTCGCGCGTGCCAGTCTCAGCGATCGTGCAGGTCAGCGACAGCGTGGGTTCCGTCATGAATGGATCAATGAAGGCAGTCTCGGGGTCGGGCATTGCCAGCATGTCCGAGGCTTCGATGCTTTTCCATCCACGGATGGACGATCCATCGAAGCCCATTCCTTCGCTAAAGATATCTTCGCTTAGTTCGTGGATAGGGCAGCTAAAATGCTGCCAGGTGCCGAAGGTGTCCACGAACTTGATGTCGAACATCTTGGCCCCGCTTTTCTTGGCGAGTTCTAATACGCTCTTGGGTGTGCTCATGTAGT
>PSRM01000341.1 GCA_003176045.1 Verrucomicrobiota bacterium
CAGAATCATTTTCAACCAGAAATGATTCTGTCCTGCCATGATTCTGTCTCAAAAATTTGCGCGCCCTGCGAAGGATCGTAGTACGATTAAACACGAATTGATTAGCGTCCATTCGTGGTTATTTATTGTTAAAGAAGCGATTCAACGCAACAACCCCTATTTATTAGTCAACTCGGATTCCCTCCTTCTGCGAGCGGCACTTCTTCGAGTTTGGCGTTTTGTTGGAGGAGATCAATGACCTTTTCGTTCATGATCTGGTCAAAGATTTCGATCAGGCCGTTGCGCTTCTGAAGATCTTTGGCGAATTGTTGGGGCGGAATCTGGTAAATGGCCGCCAGGCTGTTGATGCGGTTGGCGATCTCGGCTTCGGAGACTTTGATATCTTCTTTTTCCGCGATGTTCCGCAGGAGGAAGGCGACTTTCACGCGCTCCTTGGCGTTGGAAGTTGCGGCTGAGAAGATCTGCTCTTTCTGGTCTTCAATCAACTGGCGTGAGATGCCGCGTTTGGTATTTTCCTGCACTATTTCGTACACCACATTCCGGGTCTGTTGCGCCACCGCCGATTCGGGCAAATCGAATTGCACGCGGTCCAACAGGGCACGGATGATTTGGTTGCGGATGGTCTTGTCTCGCTTAAATTTGAGTTCATTCTCGAGGTCCTTGCGCACTCCGGCTCGAAGCTTTTCCAGGTTCTCAGCGCCATAGTTTTTGGCAAAACCGTCATCCAACGGCGCAGGCACTTTTTCCTTCACTTCGACGACGTCCACCTCGTAGGTGGCTTTCTTTCCAGCCAATTGCGGTGTGACGAAATCAG
The DNA here is from genome assembly GCA_003176045.1 of Verrucomicrobiota bacterium. GTDB lineage: Bacteria > Verrucomicrobiota > Verrucomicrobiia > Limisphaerales > UBA8199 > PSRM01. Next base: position 815 of record PSRM01000341.1, read on the forward strand.
CCGGAAATTCAACCTGAACAGTTCTTTTGTCGCCCGCATTCGCACCTAGAAGTTGCTCCGCGAATCCGGGAATAAAAGATTTGGAACCGGTATCCACCCAAAAGTTTTTGTGCTCGGTCAGGCCCTTTGCCGTGGGAGCAATTTCCGTAAGTGGCTTGCCTTCGCTCGTGCCGGTGTAGTTCACCACCGCGATATCGTCGGTCTGGACCGCGCGCTCGACTTTGTTGAAACTCGACTGCTGGTCGCGCAGGAGTTCCACTGCCCGATCAACGTCCGCGTCGGTTACACTGCGAGCTTCGACTTTGGCAGGCAGTCCCTTGTACTCCGGCAACTGAAACTCCGGGGCCGTTTCGATCGTAGCGGCAAATTGAAGTGGTTGTCCCCTGGCGAATTGAATCTCCTCGATGTCAGGATACCCTAGCACATCGAACTTTTGCGCCTCGATCGCTTCCTTGTACGCGGTGGAGATGAGTTTGCGCTTGGATTCGTCTTCGATGTCTTTGCTGTACTTGCGCACGACCATTTCGCGCGGGGCTTTGCCGGGACGGAACCCGGGAAAAGCGGCTTCGCGCTGGAAATCTTTAGTGACCGAGTCCAGGGTTTCGTCCACCTTCTGCGCTTCCACTTCCACCCGCACCAGCTTTTTGCACGGGGCCAGATTTTCTACAGTTACATTCACCAGCAAACCTTTCCGTGCGGAAGGCCAAAAGTCCAGTTTATTCGAAGGGAGCGCGGCATTTATGCCGCTTCACGCCCCAAACACACGGAAGCGCCCGGTTATCAGGCCCGTTCATTGTGCTGCGGACGGTGAAGCGGCATAAATGCCGCGCTCCTGCTCGTAGCCAGTATCGAGATGCAATCCGGTTCTCAAAGCCCGCTCAAATCCTATTGGAATTGGCTGAGGACAGCCGCGCTCCGCTCACTCGTCACTGCGATCGCGCAAAGCCAGGATCGACAATAAGACAATGATTGCGCCACCGAGAGCCAGAAATACAGAAGCCAGAATTACTCCCCCAACCCCCAGCAACGTGCCGAGAAAACCCAGTCCGAATTTCAGATAATCTGCGCCGTTCCGATCGGTTGATTCAACATCCATTTGCATGACTCAATATAAATCATCCGCTCAAAAAGTGCCTCTCCGGGAAGGATCGCACCGCCTGGTCGCAGCCGAGGTGACGAGGCTCTGATCAATTTCGGTTTTCGGTTTTCGGGTTTCGGTTTTTAGTATGAAGGCCTTGCCCGTTACCATAAATCCTCTAATGACCGCACCCTGCTCTGCATGTCTTTCACGATGGGTGTGGCGCGAACAATGGAGGTCTGCTCCGTCTCGCCGGGGAAGGTTTTCATAATAACTCGCACGGCGGCGATGGGCTCCCCGTTGCGGTCGCGCAGGGGCATAACTACTGAGACGCTGTTTTTCTCTTTGCCGTAATAAACCGTGCCCTGGCTGATGACTGCTTCTTCGATCTTGCTTCCGGGTTTTCCCACGTCCGCTTCATTCTTGCTGGCCACGAGCTTCGTGGTTTTGGAACCGGGCGCAGTCACAAAAATCTGCAAGCCCACCAGGCGCGGGTATTTTTGAGTCATTTCGTGCATCAGCGCCTTTGCCGGCGCTTCGCGAGGAGTGTAAATGATGCGAGTCGTCCCGAAGTAGCTCACGGAGTCCGATTTGGTCCAGAAGGCTATTTTTCCGTTGGAGAACGAGCTGTCACCGAGCGCGGGCATGGCTTCTTTGCCGTCGAGTTGGCAGCTAATGCTATTGCCCTTGCACTCGATGGCCAGATCATGCCAGACCCCATGCGGTATCGGTGTCGGAGGGCCGATTAATGGACCGCGCTCGCCCTCAACCATTTTATAGAAGCGCAGGGTGTTATCGAGCGAGCTGGCGCGAATCACGTAGAAGTTGGTCTCGTTCTGAAGCCTGAAGGCGATGCCCGCCATCTGGTCGGCTACGCCGCCAACGGTCTTAAAGCGGGTGGTGAGCCTGAAATCGCTGAAGGTTTCCTCCTCGAAGACAAGCAGCGGAAAATGCTCGTCTGTTGCATCCTGCGAGAGTTGCGCGAGGACTGCCTCTTTGGAGCCGGCGGAGGTATCCTGGATTACTCGCCAATTGCCCGGTTTGCCCTGTCCGGCCACGGCGCTGCGAAATCCGGGTGGAGTCTGGTTTGTCGGGAACTGATTGAAATCAAGAACGCGCTCTGCGCCGTGTGCCGCAAGCGGCAAATAGAGAAATGCAAACAAAATGCAAAATCGCATGTGGTGAGAGGATAATTGAAATTCGCGGGGCGCCATAGGTCAAAAGCGAAAGCGCGCTCCAAACGCTTCGCGAGTTCGTGCGCGCTCATGCGTCGCGAAGCGTTGAATGGGCCGCTTTTCTTATTAATAATAGACGATCTTGACCTTTTCGAGGTGTATGGTGTATTCCCGATGAAAGTTACTTTTGAACTGCCTCAACCAATCGTGCAGCGGCTGCGCGCGCATATTCCGAGCGGAGAGCGATCCAGGTTTGTGGCCGACCTCATTTCCAAAAAGCTAAGCTCAAAAAGTACTGTGCTGGAAGAAGCTGCTCGCAAGGCAAACACTTTGAGTCACGTGAATCGAGACATGCGCGATTGGGAAGCCTTGAACGGATATGAAGATTGAGCGAGGCGAGATATGGTGGGTGAACCTCGATCCAACCGTCGGAGCGGAGATTAAGAAACGGCGGCCGTGCGTCGTGCTTTCGGCGAACGAGGTGAACCGGCTTCGTTCGACACCCGTGGTGGTGCCTTTGAGTTCGTCGCCGCATTCTGCAGCGCCCATCGTCCTTTCGGTTCCAAGCGCAGGCAGGAATTCGGTTGCCGTCGTGGATCAAATCCGAGCCGTGGACAAAAAGCGCTTTGTGGCCGTGCTGGCACATTGTCGAACGTGGATTTGCGCAGCATCGAAACGGCGATCAAACAAGTGCTTGTATCAGCGTTTGGTCGGCTGCGGTGGCTGACTTTTCTGGCTTGCCGCAAGAACTTGTGTCCGGCTACACTGCCACCATGAGGAAACTCGGTTTTTGGGCTATTCTGCTGATGCTGGCGCTAGCCTCGGCGCGCGCGCAGATTGCGGTAGAGCTGGACCAGGACCAGGACCAGTTTCTGCCGGGGGAATCGCTGCGAGTGGCGGTGAAAATCACGAATCGTTCCGGCCAGGTATTAAAACTGGGTGGCGATGCGGATTGGCTGAAGTTCTGGATCGAATCTTCTGATGGCTTGGTTATGCCGAAGACTGGCGAACCACCGGTGACCGGCGAATTCAGCCTGGAATCCTCCGAGATGGCCACCAAGCGAGTGGACTTGATGCCCTATTTTAACATGCCCCACAGCGGACGGTATGCGATTGTGGCCACTGTGCGGATCAAAGCCTGGGACCGTGAAATCACGAGCGCGCCTCGGACTTTTTTCATCATTGACGGGGCCAAGCTGTGGGAACAGGAATTCGGCGTGCCGAATTCAGGAACGACGAACACGGCGCCCGAGATGCGCCGATACATCCTCCAACAGGCCAACTACCTCAAAGGAACGCTTCGGCTCTACGCGCGTGTGGCTGACGCGGAAGGCAAAGCGATCAAGGTTTTCTCGCTCGGCCCGACGGTCTCGTTCAGCCGCCCTCAGCCGCTCGTGGACAAGTCCTCCAATCTGCACGTTCTTTACCAAAATGGCGCTCGCACGTACAGCTACACTGAATTGAATCCGGACGGCGACGTTATCGCGCGGCAATTCTTTGAATACGTGACCAGCCGGCCGCGATTGCGCGAGGATGACCAAGGAACTATTTCGGTCCTGGGTGGCGTACGGCGGCCTAGCACGGAAGATATTCCGTCGCTGAAGGCTGCGGAGACTCCAGCGGTTTCGCCCAGCTCGCCGAAATCGTCCGGAAAGCCGTAAGCGGCCGGAAGCTGCAGTTGGTCACCTTCGAGAGCGGCCTTTTTTCTTTCCGTTCTGGGCCAGAAGCTCGAGTTCAGTAATTAAGGCAAGATCCAGAACAGAAAACGTCCGGTTTGGCCTGAATGCAACGAGGGTGGCGCCATCGGGATCGTAGGCCAGGAATTCGTTATGCGGGATCGGGAAAGTGCGGCCATCAGCAGTGTGAATGGCAAATGGACGAAACGGTCGCGCCTGGTGTAGAGTTTGCACATCTTCCATTCTCATGAAGCAAGCATAATCAATTCTTTACTCGCTGGCAATGCCAACCGAGTGCGTCGGGAGCTCACGGACTCGATAGCGCAGACTTCTCCCGACACGTCGGGATATCGCCGATTTCCAATCGGCAGGCCGTTCTGCTGCAAAGGGGACGTCTTTTAATTCGCCGAGTTCGCAGGCTGGAAGCGCTGCGATACAGCAGATTGGAAATCTGCGCTACGGATTGGCGGGCGCTGTGCTGTAGCGGGGCAGGCGAGACGCCTGCCCTACTCTCCCGGAGGTTCTAATCACCTAAAAGTTTCTTGAGCGTATCTCTTGCTTTGGCTTCGCGGGAGAGGTCCTGCGAGGGGGAAACGAACTCGCGGCGGACCATTTCAAAGTATTCGCAGTAGTTTGCGAGATGCTTTTCGGCGACAGGATCGGCACGGCGGTCTCGGCATTGATAGGCTACCCGAGCATCGTAACTGACGCAGTTCAAGCACACCTTCATGTCCGATCCACATTGGTGACAGGTTTCAGAACGGCCAGGTGAACCGCTCAGTCTGTACTCAGCCCCGCATTTCCAGCAATGTCGTGTCGCTGCCATGGCAGATAATAATAATGGGGAACGACGAAAGAGGCCAGTGCCACCGAGCCGCGACCAAAAGTTTGCCTCGCTCAGAAAACTTTCGTGGATGGGAGCAAGAATTACCGCGAATAGTCGCCGAGTTCGAGCTTGAGGGCGATTAAGGAGAGATGGATTTCGCTTAAGAAAGCAGTGAGCGAGATGATGAGGGAGGCCATTGTGGAAATGAACAGCAGGCTTATGAGCGGGCCGACTTCCAGCCTCAACAAGGCACTTAGGAAGAGCACAATGATGAGGATGGAAACCAGCAGGACGCAAAGCACGCCGAATGTGATCGCGGAACGAATGATCGTCGCGCGGCGATAAATGATCCGGACCTGCTCGGCCAATTTCTGGCGGTCCGGCTCGGCGAGTTGGCGCATTTCATGTACAAGCTGGCGGGAGCGGTCAATCGCGCGGCCAAAGCGGTTGGTGAGCGTGAGCAAGAGCAGGCCGACGCCGGAAATGAGAATCACCGGGCCGATGGCTTCTTGCAACACGGGGATCAAGTCCCGCAATGGTGTGATAGGCATAGCTAAGTGTGGACGCCTTGAATGGGAGAATTTTAGAGGAGAGGACGCTCCTCACAAGCATTTTCAAGCCAGGCGTGAAACGTGAAACGTGAAAGCCAAAGTATGCCTCGGGAATTTGAGTCGCTGCTGAGGGATCGGCGGATTTGAGCTTCGAACTTTGAACTTGAAACCTTGAACTTTGAACTGCCGAGTTGCGCCTGTCCTTGCGCCAGACGAGGAAAGGCCCATAGTAGATACAGGACATGAAAGATTCGGTGGACTTGCGAGAACTTCTGAAGAACTGGCCTTATGACCCGGACAATGACGCGCGGTTGGCGCGCGGCGACGATGGCCGGGAGATTCTGCAAGTGCGGACACCGGTCGGAATCGAACAATACGAGATGGAAGGGCGGCCTGACGCTGCCAGGCCGCATGGGATGGAATCGGCGCTGCATCATTACGAGCACCGGCTCGAAGAGGCAAAGACCGCTGGAAAGGAGGCGGAGTTCCAACTGAATGTCCGCGCCTGCGGCGAATTATTCAGCGAGGGAACGCTGTATTATTTCCGCTACGTGCGGCTGTTCCAGCTCAAGGACTGGGCGCGCACGGTGCGAGATACCGCGCGGAATCTGCGCGTCTTTGACCTGGTGCATCGGTATGCCAAACGCGAGGAGGACAGACAATTCCTGGAGAAGTGGCGGCCTTACATCGTTCGCATCCATGCCACGGCTGCGGCGATGATCGAGGTTAACCAGACCCAGTACGGCAAAGCCCTGCGCATCGCCAATGAGGCGATCGAAAAACTCGAGGCCTTGCCGGAAATGGACGATGAGACCTTTGCCTTCGAGCTGGATCGGTCGCTTACAGCGTTGCGGGAACTGGCGGACCAAATCCGCAAAAACAGGCCCTTGAACGAACTGGAGCGGCTGGAGCAGCAGTTGCGCACGGCTATCGAGCGCCAGGAATTCGAGCGAGCCGCCGAGTTGCGCGACCGGATACGCGATCTGAGGAGGCAGTCAACGTGCTAAAAGTTAACCAAAGATATTCGAAATTTCTAACCACGGATGAACACGGATAAAGACCCTAAGCTCAGTCATTTTTTACCAATATTCAGCGAGTAGAATCTAGAGCTCCACTGTCAAACCCTCCCGAGCGGCCTCGACCTGAAGCCCTGCCCCGGCCTTTTTCACGAGTTTGCGCGCGTGACTAATCATGCCCTTGATCTTGGTGTCGTCGTGGTCAGGATCGTGATGAAAGAGAAATAGCCACTTCACCTGGGCTTTCATGGCCATAGCGACTACGTCATCCAGGCAACCATGGCCCCAGCCGGCATGGATTTTGTATTCAGGCAAATCGTACTGCGTATCCATAATGAGCGCATCGGTGCCGCGGAGGAATTCCGCCATCTGCTCAACGCTGACTGAGGCGCGCATGGGAGCTTTTCCCCCAGTGCCGCGCAGGAGGAGTCCGCGTTTTTCACGCAGCTCGTTATCCGGAAAGAAAGCAACTGAGCCCCCCCGGGTGAAAAGGCGGTACCCGACGCAGTTGCCCGGATGATTGGCGCGGCAGGCCCGCACCCGCACATCGCCAATATCGAACTCGTATTCCTTTAGTTCCTTGATGGTAACGTTGGCCGGCACCTTTCGCAGCCCAATCGGAAAGAATGGACTCTCCATCTGGCCGGTTAGAATGTTATGCAGGCCGAGGCGGGCCCCTTTGTAACCCAGGATTCGGAGCCGATTCTCCGGCTTATAGACGGGCAGAAAGAATGGCAACCCCTGGATGTGGTCCCAGTGCGTATGAGTCAAAAGCAACGTGATCTGAAGAGGCTCACCATCGAATTCCGAAACCAACTCCCGCCCAAGTCCGCGAAGACCCGTGCCGGCATCGAGGATAATGATCTGGTCGCCGGCGCGGACTTCGATGCAGGACGTATTGCCGCCATAAAAAACCGTCGTTGGGCCCGGGGTTGGGATAGACCCGCGGACACCCCAGAACTTGATTCGGGTCCGCGGCTGTATGCGGCTACTCGAGTTGCGCCCGGTACTCATGCGTGCTGGTCATTCGTGCAAGCAATGTAGAACGCCCGAGCAAAAAAAGGAATTCAAAAAAAGCTCTTTATCACTTCAGCCACACGGCGGAGCTGCTCGTCAGTCAACTCCGGGTAGATCGGCAGGCTAAGGCACTCGCGAGCCGCCTTTTCCGCCACCGGGAAGGAACCCGGGCCATAGCCCAGGTGCTCGTAGCATTTTTGCAGGTGCAACGGCAGTGGATAATGAAGCGCGCAGCCGATTTGATGGGCTTCCAGGTGCTTTTTCAAGCCGTCACGCCTTGGATGGCGGACGACATAGAGATGCCAGGCGCTCTGAGCGTAGTCCGCTTCGGTTGGCAATTGGAGTGGCGTATCGGCAAGCAATTCGTCATACATCCGAGCAATGCGCCGTCGCTCCCGGGTCCATTCATCGAGGTGCTTGAGTTTTACACCCAGAACGGCTGCCTGGATGCCTTCCATCCGGTAGTTGTACCCGATTTCATCGTGGAAATAGCGCCGAGTCGAACCATGGTCGCGCAGTGACCGGGCGCGTGCAGCCAGTCCCGCATCGTCGGTCAACAATGCGCCCGCCTCGCCATAAGCGCCGAGGTTTTTGCCCGGATAGAAACTGAAGCAGGACATCGTTCCAAAAGTGCCAACGATTTTGTCCCGATGCTTTGCGCCATGGGCCTGGGCGGCATCTTCGATCAGCGGGATGTTATGTTTGCGGCTTAGAGCCAGGAGCGGCTCGAGATTGGCGGGATGGCCGTAGAGGTGAACCGGCAGAATGGCTCGTGTGCGCGCGGTGATGGCGCGCTCCACTTGCGCAGGCTCAAGGTTGAAATTGGCATCCTCGATATCCACATACACCGGCTTGGCGCCTACATACGAGATGGCCCAACTCGTGGCCACGAATGTGTAAGGCGTGGTGATGACTTCGTCCCCGCGGCCAACGTTAAGGAGCAGCATGGCAACGTGAAGGGCCGAAGTGCCGGAATTGAAGCCGATACAATGCTCGGCGCCGACGAAGCGGGCAAAATCCTGCTCGAACTGTGTCACTTCCGGCCCCAGGCAAAAGCCGCAGTGATCGAGAGTTCGCGCGATCGCCTCATCAATTTCCTCCCGAAGGGGCTGCATTTGCGCTCGCAAATCGAGGTAAAGCACCGGCGCGGCGGTATGTGTCTGAACATTCATCGCGCAAGGAGCTTAGACCAACCCGCGGGCAAACTCTACAAATTGCTTGAGGCCAACTTCCTCGGCGCGCACTTGATGAGAGAGGCCGAGCCTGTCGAATTGTTTTTCCAGCATTTCGACGGGCCAATCCTGCTTGAGCAGCTTGAGCATCATTTTGCGGCGTTGCGAAAAGGCGCGCTTGACGATCATAGTAAAAATCAATCTCTCGCCTTCGGCCAAAAGTGGTTCTGGCCGTCGAGCCAGTGAAACGCAGGCTGAATCAACATCGGGTTCGGGGAAGAAACAACTGGCCGGAATCTTGAATGTTGCGAATGGTTCATAGTCGAGCTGCACCAGCAAAGTAAGAAGTCCGTAATCTGGCGAGCCTGGGGCAGCCATCAGGCGTTGTGCGACTTCGATTTGGAGTGTGGCCACAACCAGTGCCGGGCCTCGCGGGCTTTGAGCCAGTTCGACCAGAATTCGAGAAGCCACTGAATAAGGCAGGTTTGAAACCATTTTCCATCCCCGCCAATCCCGCGAATTCTCTCTCAAATATTCGAGGGCGTCGGCATGGACCAAATGTAGGACAGGCGTCCCGCCTGTCTCCCTTTTCGAAGGAGTCATGGCATTCTCCCGCAGAGCCTTAACAAGCCGGGCATCCTTTTCGATTGCCACTACCTCGCCAGCTTGCGTGAGCAGCAGGCTGGTAAGCGAACCCAGACCAGGACCGATTTCCAGCACCTTGTCCTGCGGACCGAGGTCCGCAGCATCGGCGATGCGCCTAAGCTGGTTCGCATCGTGCAGGAAATTCTGCCCGAGCGATTTCGTCAGCCGAATGTCGCGCGAGGCGAGAACTCGCTTCATTTCCGAGAGCGTCATTGGAGAAAAAGCAACCACAGATGAACACGGCGCGGCAGAGCCGCAGCCGAAGATAGACAGAAACATGGCAGGACAGAATCATTTTCAACCAGAAAT
>PSRM01000308.1 GCA_003176045.1 Verrucomicrobiota bacterium
CAAAGACCAAACACCAAAGACCAAACACCAAACACCAAACACCAAAGACCAAACACCAAAGACCAAACACCAAACACCAAAGACCAAATACCAAACACCAAACACCAAATACCAAACATCAAACACCAAATACCAAACATCAAACACCAAATACCAAACATCAAACACCAAATACCAAACATCAAACATCAAACACCAAATACCAAACATCAAATACCAAACATCAAATACCAAACACCAAACATCAAAAACCAAACATCAAACACCAAACATCAAAAACCAAACATCAAAAACCAAACATCAAAAACCAAACATCAAAAACCAAATACCAAACATCAAACATCAAACCGTGGGCTGGAGGACCCGTTTAATTTCTGGGTGGGGAACATGGTGTCGCCCTTGCAGGGCTTAGATGGATCTGAGATTGCCTGGACCTGGGCCTGCGCTCGCTGCCTCGCTTCGGCCCAGGCTGTCACATGGCGGGCTTTCAGCCCTGGGCTGCGCGGTCATGGGCTGGTCAGGTGGAAGAAGCTCGAATGTTGATCGGCGGGTAGGAGCACCGAGCGGGTGCCATTGCCGATTTGGACCTGGTTCGTGATGAGAGACCAGGCGGCGGGGGGCGCCAGGTTGGTGGTGCTCCATAAGCGCCAGTTTATGGCCCAGTCGGGCCAGGACAGGGTGATGCCGCCAGAGACGAGATTCACGGTCAAGGCGGGAAGCAATCCATATTTGCGCAAGAGTGCGCTTTCCTCGGCGGCGCGGTCGGTGTCAGACAGTGGGATGTTGAAGATTTTGACTTCGGCGATGTCGCCGATGAAAAAGAAGGTCAGGGTTTGTTGCGCGCCGAGGACCAAGCGGCTTGGGGCGGTCAGGGATTGTGTGCCGCCGGTGGCGGTGCCGGACAAGACGCCATCGGTGTAGAGCGCCAACGCGCCGGTGGAACGGGTTCGTTTGAAGGTGAACAGGTGGGGCCGTCCGTCGTTGAAATTGTTGGTCGAGGAGACGATGGTTGTGTCGGGATTGCCGGTGCCTGCCAGAAGAAAGCCGTTGGTATTCAAGCTGGTCCCGAAATCGCTGACGACACCTGGCATTTCACCGTTTACAATCCCAGCGCCCTGGTAGAAGGCGGTCCCGGTTCCGACGCCCTGGCTGCTGCGATAGACGCAAAGGATTGTAAAATCATCCTGCACTGGCCGGCTGAACGCGAGATAATCGCCGTTGAAGCGCACGACGGGCAAACCGTTCATGGACGAGGTGATATAAGCGGGTTGCTGAGCCGCGTTGTTTTGAGTGGCATCGTTGGTGTTGCCGCTCAAGTCGTGCCAGAGGGAAATCAGAGCGCCATTGGTCAGGCCGGTAATGGCATCGGCCTTGAACCATGCCGCCAGGACGAAGGGCAGAGCGCTCACCTCGATAGAGTTCGCGCCGGGTCCCAATGCATTAACGGCGGCAACGACGTAATAATAAGTGACTCCATTAGTGACGGACGTGTCCGTGAATGCCGTTCCGCCCGTGCTGCCGATCGTGGTGTAGGGTCCGCCGCTCTGTGTGGCGCGATTGACAAGGTAACTGGTAGCGCCCACCGACGGATACCAGGCGAGAGCGACTTGCCCATTGGAAGCGAGTGCAGTGAGATTGGTCGGCGCGGCACAAGGAGAGGCGGAGTTGTCATAGGCGGCAGCGATTTCGTAATGACCCAGTGGGCGGTTGAAAATCTTGACCTCATCTAGGCTGCCATTGAAAAAATTCACGCCCGTCTGCAATGAGCCGAACCGCAAAAACGCAGGCGCAACCAGGGCCTGGGTGCCCGCAGTTCCGGTGGCTTCCAGCAGGCCATCAATGTAGGCTTTGATGGCGCCGGAGGCGGCTTCGCGCGTGGCCACGCAGTAATGCCAGTGGCCATCGTTAATCGAAGTGGTCGAGAGGATCGTGGTATCGGGATTACCAATACCGAGGGCGAACTTGCTGCCGACAAGCGCAGTGCCAAAGTCGTTTGCGGGGCCGGATACCTCGCCATCCACCAATCCCTTTCCTTGGTACCATTGCCCCGACCCGCCCGTAGAGGTCGTATTGACCCAAAAGGCGATACTGAAGTCATTGCTGATGGTGCGGTTGATGCGCGCGTAGGTGTTGCTTCCGTTAAAACTGAGGCAGCCCTGGACCTGGCCGCTGGGATTCCATAACGCGTTGCTCACCGACCCATTGTTGCCGCCGCCGGACGAATCAGCAGCTCTTGTCCCGTTGGTTTCGTTGAGGTTCCAATAACCGATGGCGTCCGATGGGACAGTCAGTGTATCGGCAATGAGCACCTGTTCGGAGATACCCACATCGATGTTTTGTCCGCCGGTAGTTTGATGGCAATGAACGGCGATGAGATTTGTGGCGTTGGCCAGGATTGCGTTTCTGCCGGCATCGGTCAGATCCAACAAAACGTAGCTGGTGGTGTAACCCGAAGCGCTGCCCGCCAGCACGCCATTCAGGTAAATTTCACAGCCTTCATCGTGGTAACAGTTGAAAACCAGATTGCTGAGATCAGTAGGGCCAAGCGCTCCGAGCGTGAACTGCTGCCGAATCCAAATATCGGAACTTTTCCAGGTGGTTCGGACGACGGCGCCCGGGGTGCCAGCGCTGCCGAATCCAGCCTGGCCGGTGGTCCAGGTCGAATCATCGAAATTGGTCGCATACCAACTCAGGTTCGCTGTTGCCGTATTGGTGTTGTATCGCCAGGTGCGCCCCTGAGTTTGGGATGTTGGCAGGACGACGGAGAGGTTGAGAATGCCGGTCTTCGCTTTTTGGTTTGAATTGAAGATTTTGAATGAAGGCGGTTTGAGCACTCGGTCGTAGGTCATCAGGCCGTTGTCCTCGTTCTCGACATCGGTGATTTGCGTATAAATTGCGGCATTCAATTGGCCGTTTGATTTGTAATTCACCAAACTCTCCGCAAAGCCATCGTAAATGGTCGCAATGTCGTCCACTGTGCCCGCGCCGATGTAATTGCCGCCGGCCAGCGCTGGATTCCACAGATGGCCTGGCATCTGAAAGCCGATGCCGCCATACTCGCCATCCACTGGCGCCTGCGTGGCGCTGGTGGGGTTGCCCGGAGACGGATAACTGTGATTGTCCAAAACGTTGCCCACGCCGAAGTAGCTGCCGCCACTAGCCTGATTTACGAGGCGAGAAGGATCGAGCGCGGCCACTTCTGACACTAACGCAACGGTGTCGTGCTGGCCCTGACTTTCGTTGAAAATGTCCCACATGATGACAGCGGGGCTGTTCCAATGCGTTTTCACCATGCGGACGAGTTCGATCTCGAATTGGTTGGTGTCAATCGGCTGCGGATTGCTGGTGTAGGAATTGACTGAGGGCATGTCCTGCCAGACCAACAAGCCGAGCTTGTCGGCCCAGTAATACCAGCGCGGACGTTCCACTTTGAGATGCTTGCGCAGCGAGTTAAATCCGAGCGCTTTGATTTGGTCCAGATCGTATTTGAGAGCGGTATCGGTCGGCGCGGTGTAAATTCCGTCCGGCCAAAAGCCCTGGTCCAACGGCCCCATCTCGAAAACGAACTGATTGTTCAGGAACATGCGGTTCACGCCGTTGACAGCGACGACGGCGATTTTGCGCATCCCGAAGTAGCTCGAGAGGCTGTCGTTGGTCGTCGCGCCGGAAATCACAGACACACGCAAGTCGTAGAGGAAAGGATTGTCCGGCGACCAAAGTTTTGGATTGGCAATGGGCAGATCAATTTCCGCACCTGGCGCCCCCGTGACCGTCGTCAGTGGTGTGCCAGTGTCAAACGCGGTGGCCGAAATGGTTGCGCCGTTTGTCGTGAATGTGTTCACGAACAAGCGCAGCCGCGAATTGTCCACGTCCGGGATCAATTGGATGTCGCTGATGCCGGCGGCATCTACCGGCTCCAGCCAGATCGGTTGCCAGATACCGGTGGAAGAGGTGTACATGATCCCGCCTGGATGGAGCGTCTGTTTGCCGCGCGGTTCTCCGGCGTTGTCCACCGGGTTATAGACCCAGACAATCAATTCCTGCGAGCCGTTCCCAACCAGGAATGAAGTAACGTCGAAAGTGAACGGGTCGTAGCCGCCTTTGTGGTCCCCGACCAATTGGCCGTTGATGTAAACTTGCGCTTCCCAATCCACAGCATCGAGGTGCAAGAGAATGTGCTTGCCGCTCCAGCCCGCTGGAACCGTGAATAGCCGGCGATAATACGACCATTCATGATAGGCCATCACGCCAGAGAGGGCCGATTCCATCGGGAATGGAACCAGGATCTCCGATGAAAGCGTCTGGTTGGTCGGCACGGGATCGCCCAAACTTGCCGGTTGGAATTGCCAAATTCCATTGAGGCTTAGCCATTGGGTGCGAACCATCTGCGGCCGAGGGTATTCAGGGAGCGGGTTGTTGGTGTCCACCTGGCTGGCCCATGGAGTCATGAGGGGCGCTTGTTGCATCTGCCAGGCTTGCGCGCGGAACAGCGGGCTTATGGCGAGGAGCAAGGCAGCGCATCGAAACGCAAAAGACAGGGCCAATGATAAAGGCGTAGTGAGTGGTTGAGAACCAGGAGCGTCCCGATGTAGCTGGAGTGGCGGATTTGCAAATCGCGACGATCGTGGGCTATGGAGCGTTCGCAGGTTGGAAACGCAATCCACTAATTTTTGAAACTTATAATCCCGTAGGGATGAAAGAAAATAGCCCAGCGTTTCAACGCTGGGATCATGATTGGAAGTGGAATAAGTCCCGTCAGGGACGGCAGAACTACTTTCTCTGTCGTCCCTACGGGACTGATTGCGTTCAAGCGTTCTTACCCAGCGTTGAAACGCTGGGCTATTGTCTGTCGTCCCTCCGGGACTAGGGGCCGACCGCATTTGAAAAGTTAGTCGCATTAGGTTGGAAACCTGCGACACAGCAGATTGGAAATCTGCGCTACGGACTTTGCGAGCAGATTGGAAATTCAATGCCAGTAACATTTGAGCTCTTAATCCCGTAGGGATGGAAGAAAATAGCCCAGTGTTTCAACGCTGGGATCATGGTTGGAAGTGGAATAAGTCCCGTCAGGGACGGCAGAACCACTTTCTCTGTCGTCCCTACGGGACTTATTGCGTTCAAGCGTTCTTACCCAGCGTTGAAACGCTGGGCTATTGTCTGTCGTCCCTCCGGGACTGGGGCCAGGATCGGCGCGACTTAGCCGCCTGCCGAAGGCGGAATTCTGCTGCATAACAAACTGCGCCTTCTCGCGTCGGCGGTTACGACCTTTGTTCTCTACGGGCTTATCTGCACTTTGAAGAAGGTTCGGGAGTTGGTCACCCCAACCGTGTAGGGTGAAGTGGCGGAGGAGTTGGTGGTCCATGGGCCGAAGACCGATGTTGCTTGCAGCAATTTGCCTTGCGACCATGACACAACCACATTCGCCCCCTGGTGCTGAATCTGCAAGTTGGCCTCGGGGTAAACCACCAGGCCAGCCATCGCGCGCTGGACCTGGGCCCGGCTCAGCGCGTAGTTGTAGATTCGCACGTCCTTAAGAAGACCGGTGAAATACCCTTCGATGGCAGTGCCCGAACCGTCGTTTGAGCGATCGCGCGCGCCGATGACAAGATTGTTCGTGGAGGCAAACGTAGGCACTCCAACATCCCCAGTGAGGCTAGCGTTCGCATCGAGGAAACCGTCCACATAGAGCGAACGAACGCCCGTGCGGCCATCCCAAACACCCGCAATATGATGCCAGTTGCCGTCCTCGTAAGCTGTCAGGCCCGAGGGATCATCGGCGCCCGGCGTGCCGCGGATGGTGAAACAAGCAAACGGTCCAGTGTTGAAGCGGCGCAACTGATAACCTGCGTTGTCCTCGCCGCGCTTGCTCACGAAAGGAATCCACATCGTCGAATCCCACGAGGCGTTCAGCTTGACCCAAACCGCGATGGTCATGGCTTCTGCGAGCAGATCGTCGTAGGTGCTGCGATAACCCGGCTCCGCGGAGCGCGTATTAAGAATCTGGAGCGCGCCGACGTTCGTAAGGTTCAAGGAATAGCCCGTCAAACCGGCGGGGATGTCTGAACTCAGCGCCACATTGCCAATGGCAACGCCATCGTGCGTGCCGGCCGGACGGAAGCCCGACGAGTCAACATACGGATGGGTGTTGTCATTGAAGGTCCACTCGCCCACCAGCGATTGACCAGCGGCTTCGATGACCAGAATGGAGGGCGAAGCGCCGGCAACCAGACCGGCAGCCGAATAGGTCAGGGAAACAGACCCGACCGTCACGCCGGCCGCGGCGACGGTTTGGGCGTTCGGAGCGCCCATTGCGAAGACAACCGGGACCACGCTCGCGCTAGACCCGTTCAGTGTCAGGCCAGACGGGTTGCTGTTCGTCAGATAAACCGTCACGGATTGCGACACGTTGGCTGATGCCGGGATGGTCAATGTCAGGTTCTCCGTCGCGCCCACCGAGACGGCCGAAACCGACGGGGTGAGAGACATCAACACCTGGCTCTGGAATGGTATCGAGTAAGTTGCTTTCAAAGCGTTGATGATGGCCGCGGGGTTTTTGACTGCGCCATCGTAAAAGTCTGCTTCAACCAGTTCACCCGTCCAAAACAGCCCGTCCGTGGAGCCCTGGCCAAAATGGACATCGTCCACGGCATCGCGCGGATTGGTCGAGAGGGTCGTTCCCTGGGCAGTGCTGGTGGTCGGCTGATCATCTATTGTGATTTGCATTCGCTGATGAACCAGGTCAAAAGCCATAACGGCGATGTGAAAGATGCTGGCATTGACACAATTGTAATTGGGGTTCAGCAGCGTCACATCCGGATTGCCGACGCCGAAGTTGAGGTTCCCGCCGCCGTCCAGGGCGATGCCCCAATCGTTGTGAATACCCGACTCTTCGGCGTCAATGATGCCGGTCTGCGAATACCAATTGGCGCTGGTGGAAGCCGCTGGACCACTGGCCTTGAATACCAGCGCGACGGAGAAATTCGTCTTGCCCCCGACGGGACTGTTGGCGCCCAGGAGCAGCATGGACGTGCTGTTGGCACCGGCAAAAACCACCGAGGGCGCGCCCGAAGGCGTCGCGGGTGTATGGAAGGTGGGCGCAATGGTACTGCTCTGGTTAGCGACAGCGCTTGAATTGGTATCGCCGGCCCAGGCCGTGACGTTATTGCCGTCCGCAATGCCCGGGGACTGGCTGGGCAAGCTCGAAGCGCGGAAGGCTTCGACCAGCGCCGGGACACCGAGCACGTTGATGGTGATCGCGGCCTGGACGAGGCCCGGACTGGTCGCGGTGATTGTCGAAGCGCCTGCTCCGACAGTGCTGGCTGTAAACGTCTGCACGTTGGTTGCGCCTGCGGCAAAGACCAGGTTGATGGAGCTGCCACCGCCGACTGTTACCGCAGAGGGATTGCCGCTGGCGACGTTGACAGTGACCGACTGACTCGCGTTGACGCCTTGTGGGATGGTGGCAGTACACAAAATATTGGACCCGACGTCTTCGATCGTTCGGGCAGCAGTTAGCGCTATTGCCGTCTGGTCGGGCCAGAGCAAACCGTAGCTGGATTGGAGCGAATTGATCACGTTGGTAGCTTCAGCGCCGCTCAACGCTCCGCTGTAGAACCGGACCTCGGCAAATTCACCCAGGATATAAATTTGGGTGGGATCAGTCCTGGTACCCGGCGGCGACGCGGTGCCGCCCAACATGATGTTGGCATCGTCGCGCGGCCCAACCGGAACTGTGCCACCGCTAAGCGTGGTGCCAGGCTTGTCGTCGATGTACAATCGCATCTGCTGGTTCAGGCCGTCCCAGGCACAGACGATGGCGTGGAAGAGTGGACTGAGCAGGTTGTTCGTCTGCGTCAGTGAGGCGTCAGGGTTGCCGACGCCAAAGATGAAATTGCCACTGCCATCCAGCGCCATTCCAAAGTCCGGGTGCGCGCCGGCTTCGTCGCCGTCCAGTACTCCAACGCCGTTATACCATGGAACGCCGGGGTTGCCGAGGCCCGGCGCGCTGGATTTGAACACCATGGCGACAGAGAAATTGGTGAACCCTGCCAATGGAGACACGGCCCCCGTGTTCGTGTTGAGCAGCATGGGTCCATAGTGGAAGGAGGCGGCGGGCTTGCCGTTGAGTGTGGCGCTGGCGTGATACGTGGGCGAATTGCTGGCGCCGATGTAGCTGAACAGCGTGGTGGCATTGGTGTCGCCATACCAATTGCTGAGCGGATCGCCATCGTTGATGCTGGGGATCTGGGCAGGCAAGCTGGAAGCACGCAGGGCCTCGACAAGCCGGCGCGGCGCCAGGCCGCCGACGGTAATCGAGGCGGAGCCGACACCCGAACCGGAGGCGGTCACCTTGGCGGAACCGACCCCCAGAATCGTCATGCTCACATTTGTTGTCGTAGTCCCTTTCGCCACGGTGACGCTGGAGTTGCCTACCACGCTCGGCGTATCGGAGGTAAGCGTCACCGGGAAGGCGCTGGCCAGGCTCGCGCTGGCCGGGATGGTGACGGTCACCGTCACATTGGAACCAACGTCAGCGTAAGGCTGGGCTGATGCCAGGGAAATGGGCGGCAAGCCGGCATATTTGTTGAGCAGGCCGCCGGTCAAAGCGGCGCCGTTGACACTCGCGCTGTTATAAACCCGGGCTTCAGCAACCAGCCCGGGGAAGGCATTGGCGATATTCGCAGAGCTTTGGTTGAGAAACGGAATGGCCTGGCTGGAAACCGTGTTCATAGTAAGCCCGGTATTCTGGCCCATCTGAACACCGTCAATGAACAAGGTCTGTGTGTGCGCGGTGGCGTCCACTTGCAAGCAGACGGCATGAGTGACATTCAAAGCCAGAAGGCCCCCCTGGATCTGGCTGTCCCCGCCGCTGCGGCCAATGCCCACGACGATTCGTTGACCGGCGGCGGTTTGGCCGGTGGCCGGGTTGTTCCCGCACCAGGAAATGCCAAAATCAGCTTGTCCTGCCCCTCCAATGTCGTAGCCAAATATGATCTGGCCGCTGAAATAATTTCCGGTGTTCGGCCCCACAGAGGTCGGCTTAAACGCCACCGCTACCGTGTAAGTTTGCAGGCCGCCCGGCGCGGTGCCGCCAGGGATAATAAAACCGCTGGTGCCGGTGGTGGTGCCGCCGGCATTGCGGCTCACGCCCTGGTGGCCTGTGCCGAACGCGTTCGCCACGGCGATTTCCGAGCCGGTGCTTGTGGCGGTGACACTCCCCACGCTATCAACCCATGTCGTGCTGTTGTTGACGTAATTGTCCGCTAACCAGTCATTAACCAATCCGGACTCGTCCAGGCCCGCTATCACCATTGTGGCGGAACCCACGCCGGAACCGGTTGCAGTTACATTGGCAGTTCCAAGGGCCAGAATGGGCAGATTGATGCTCTTGGAGATTTGGTTTTGCGAAAAGGTTGTGCTGGTGCTGGCCACCACGCTCGAATTGTCCGATGTCAGTGTTACAGTGAAACTACCGCCTGCGCTGGCGCTGGCGGGAATGCCAATCGTGACCGGCGCGCTCTGGCCCACGTCGCCTCCGCTGGAATACGGCAGCGAGATGGGGCCGGGTGTGGCGTAGGTCGTCAGCAGGTTTGTCGTGAGCACGGCGCAGTTCGTTGCGGAGTCGTTGTAGATCTGGATGGCGGCGATCGAGCCGGGAAACCGGGCGGTAACAAACGTCCCACCACCGACAAAGACGCTGCTGGCGGCGGAACGCGGCATCACATTGACGGTGTTATTGGAGGAGACAACGGCGCCGTCCGCGTAGGTCGTGATGTTTGTTCCCAGGACTGGATCATTCCGCACTTGCAAGGCGATCGCGTGGACCGTGTTCAGGGCCAGCGTGGGCGTGGACTGCAAGATGTCGCCATTGGCGCCGCCGGCGGCGTTTTGGACTCCGACGCCCTCCACGACCATTTGCCCGGTGATGCCGCCCCAGCAAAGGCCCCAATCAATCTGGCCGGAGCCGCCGATGTCGAATGCCGCCAGCGGAATGGCGTTGAAATAATTGCCTGTAAACGGTCCCACGTTGGTGGGCTTGATGACTACGACCACGGTAAAGTTCGACAAGCCCGCGGGCGTAGTGCCTGCCGGGATGAGGAAATAACCGCCGTTCATGGTAACGCCCGCATGAGTATTAAACGCATTGGCAACAGCCTGAGGAGAGCCGTTGGCCGTCGCTGTGACGCCGCCAATACCGTCAACCCAATTGCCGGAGCTATAGCCATCTCCGGTCCATTGGTTGACGAGGCCCGCCTGGCCGGCGATGGCGTATAAAAGCCCAGCCGCTAGGATTGCGCACTGATAAATTCTCGTGGATTGAAGCCAATACGGGTACACATTTGTTCTCATGATAGTTCCGTTTATAATCCAAAACACCCTGCCTTGTCATGTGGCATAAAATGGCCACAGGCACCGCGGTAGGAAAATTGTTAGCTTGCAGACAATGACATCTGACCATCTTCTGTCTTTTCTTTCCCGAAGGGATTGGCTGGAAAAACCATGCCTCGTGCAGCTCCGGCAGCCAGCCGTTTCCGCGCCGTTGGGACATGCGCAAATCTCGCGCTTCGCCTTTTTCCGTCAATGGCTGCAGTTTGGATTAGTCGCAAGCGCGTTTTTGTTTCTGATCGGTTGCGGCAAGCAGGGTTTAAGCAGCCATGATTCCGATGCGTTCAAAGCGGCTGAACCCGAACTAAAGTCAAAGTGGGACACTGCCATGGCTGCCTCACAGACGAATGGATATCTGGTGGTCTATACGACTCTGCAAGACCTCCGTGCCCAGACCAATCTGAGCCCTGATCAAATCAAGGCGGTGGACGAGTTCCTGGGCGGGGTCGGCACGCGGATGTACAACGCCGCCAACAAGGGCGATACCGAGGCGACGAAAGCCCTGAAAGAAATCCAGGCCAACAAGCGGCGTTAGCTGTGACTTGTGGTGCCGATGGAGGGGGTCGAACCCACACACTCTTACGAGTACCAGATTTTGAGTCTAGTATAAAATGCGATTTACAGACTAAATTGTAAATTCTTTCATTTATTACTTGCGTTTCTTGTATGGTTCTGTCAATTTAAGTGCATGGTAGTGAAAGACAGTGAACCATGAACACAAAGGCCAAACCATGATGCTAACAAAACACAGAACCGGCAGCCTCTTGAAGATCGGACAACGCTACTACGTGCGGATTGTAGTCGAGGGCAAGGCCATTCAGAAGCGATTGAGCAATGATGACGGCAGCCCGATTACCACCCGGCGCGAGGCAGAGGCAGCAAAGGAAAAATTTGTAGCGCCCTACGCGGTATCCACCAAAGCGGAAGCCTTGCAAGCTCTTGTGGGCCAGCTCGCGGACGCCAAAGCAGAAGCCGCGCGAGTCGAGGATGAACAAAACCCGCCCCTGACAATCACTCGGGCATGGACTGAATTCCTTGCCTCACCTAAGCGCCCTGACACTGGCCCGGATACGCTCGCGGTTTATGAGGGACAATTCGGCCAGTTTCAGAAGTGGCTTAATGAGAAGCACCCCACTGCCCCGGCCTTGCGTGACGTTACGGAGGAAATAGCGGAGGAATACGCGGGCCACTTGAACCACGGCAGATTGAACCCGAACACGTTTAACAAGCATGTGCGTGTTCTGGAATTGGTGTTTCGTGTCCTGTTCAAAAAAGCGCGTCTCACGGTCAACCCGTGGGAAGGTATCCAGCGCAAAAAGTTAATCACCGTGAACCGGCGCGAGCTTACCCTTGAAGAATTGAAACGAGTCTGCCAGGGCGCACCAGCCGGGGAAATGCGGACCCTCTTTGCTTTGGGCGTTTATACCGGCCTACGGTTGCGGGATTGCGCTACTCTGAAATGGGGCGAAGTGGATTTGCAACGCGGCTTCATCCGGCGCATACCGAACAAGATCGCACGGAAGGAAAACGCGAAGCCCGTGATTATCCCGATTCACTCCGCTTTGCGCCCTATGCTTGAAGAAACACCCGCAGACAAGCGGACTGGCTTTGTCCTGCCAGACACGGCAGTTGAGTACACGAGCGGAGGGGCAGGAAAAAAACGGATGATTAACAAGATTCAGAACCACTTCAAAGCTCAGGGTGTCCAGATTCACAAGGAAGGCACCGGCCCGGATGAACCCGAAAAGGATTCAGAGGGTGAAAAGAAAAAGGAAGAAACCAAAGTAGCGAAACGGGCAGTTGTCGAAGTCGGTTTTCATTCCTTACGACATAGCTTCGTGAGCATGTGCCGCGCCTCGAACGTGCCACTTGCCGTTGTCGAGGCTTTGGTAGGCCATTCAAACCCGGCCATGACGCGCCACTACACCCACACGGGAGACATTGCGGCAAGCAACGCGGTTGCACTTCTGCCGGGTGTCATAGGTGAAGCCAAGCAGGAAGCGCCAAAGAAAACGCCAGAGGCAATTGTGAGCGAAGCGCGGGCCATTGTGGAAAAGATCACGGGCAAGAATTGGAAAGCGCAACGTGAATCGTTACTGGCTCTGCTCACACCAGAGCAACCCGCAATACCCGCTTAGCCAATCTCGACACTATCACCCGCCGCGCTATCACTGGCCGGGCGGGTTTTTGTTTCCAGTGTCGAGACTGGACAACTCACCCTCGAAGCGAGAAACTAAATCCAATCCGCCCCGGCCGTACACCGGGGAAGCCCTGCCGGAGTGCGCCTGCATCGTTCTCCGGCGGGCAAACCATGCAGGGGTTTGTGAGTCTGCACGAAACTCCAATCGAGATTTTGGACAAGTCGTATCCGCCGCCCTGGTGGGCGAGCGCCGACTTCCGGCAAATCGCGGTTGGCCCGAAAAAGTGTTACCGTCTCCTATCGTTCCCGAGCCGTGAGCGGAGCGACAACCGCACGCTTGCCAAAGGCGGCTTGGTCCAGATTCAAAAGCGGTTTCTCGCAAATCCCGAGTACCAGCGCTCTGAATGGCGCGAAGCGTTAGAGTGGCAAGCCGCCTTTGAAGATCGTTTCAACGACGGGCGACCACTCCACGATTACCTTTGGGGATTCCGCAAAGACCCGCTACTGGATTCGTTCCGGTACTCCCGGCGGAACATTCCGCCCCTCAAAACACACGGAACATATCTTCCGCCCGATGCCTGGTTTCTGGAATTGGTTTCGCCGGACCATGCCAAGGCAACCATCAGGGATGCTTTTGGAAAATCCGCAGACCCCGCCAACCCCGGCATTGCAGTTTACCGGGTAAGCTTTTCAAACGACGCGGTCATACATCTTCGTGAACTTGAACCCTGCGAAGCCCCCGGTTCCCTTCTGGCTGAGTGGGCAGCTTGGCAGAAGAAGCATGGCGAGCCGGACAAGAAGGCGGAGATTGCTATGAACTTCGTAAACCTCGGACTTTCGCCCGTGGACGCTTTACGACTGGTGCAAGGCGGACCCTCGCTGTCTAGCACAGCCTCCCCGCAATGTCCCCCGCCTCCCGCGCCCCCCCCGCCGAAACCGGAATCGCCACCCGAATACTTCACTAGCCGGGATGAAGCCGCAAAGTACGCCGGTATAACAACGCGCACCTTGCGAAATTGGATAGCCTGCGACTGGTTAAAAGCCGAACAAAACGGTAGAAAATTCCGCGTCGCTCGGAGCGACCTAGACAAGTGCAAACAGAACTCGAAGCGGAAGCGCGAGAACTGAAGCGCTACGTTCCGAAAGCTGTCGAGATTTTACTTCAAAAACTTTTTCCGCCTGCTTTCCGCCTGCTTTCCGTGGCCTTTCCGTAAAGCTGCATTTTCGCCCGGTGCTGCACTTTCCTGCAAAAACCGGGTGTTTAATTGCCAGGAAAGGCGCACGTGCGCCGAAACGAAAAGAAAGCAGAATTATGTTAGATGAAGCAACTGAGGCAGGTATCCGCGCCTTGATAAGAGCGGATAAAAGATTAACCGCATCCCAAAAGCGCCGAAAGCTGCTGATCCTCACGGCTGACGAGCGCGAGCCGCAAACGCCCGCTGCGCCGCCACCGCCTGCGGCCCCCTCTATCCTCAAAGCAAGGTGCGTTGCGGAACGGTTGTCATCCTCGATACGTCACGTTCACAACCTTGTCAGTGCGGGATTACTTATTCCGTGTCGCCTGCCGGGCCGCAAACGGGCGGCAGGAATTTTGGCATCTTCGGTTGACGCCTTACTCAACTCAGCAGCCGCTAACGGGCGGCAGAAGTCTGAATGAAACCAACAAACGAAACGGCGCACTCCACCGTTACGAGAAGCGCGCCGAAACTTTTTGGGCACGGCGAAGTGCTGCGGCTGGCCATCCACCCACGCCGGCATTGGGTGCAATTCCCAACGTGTCCACCTGCCTAAAGTATGGCCATCTCCCCGCCCTACGTCAACCGCCGCTCACCTTTTCGGGATGTGAGACAATTTACCAGACCATGACACGGGAGTTGCCTTCATTCTTGCGCGATTTGATAGCTGTCCCTCCGCGAGCCGGTCAGGGCGTGCACGGCTGGTTGTTTCGTGCTGCCCGTCAACTTCACGCACATTATCCCGGCACCGAAATTGTGCGCCTGCTTCGCGAAGCCGTCCGCTTGTGCGGGCGACAAGTGCCAGATTCGGAAATCCTGGCCGCTGTGCAAAACTCTTTGCCTTGCGCTTGGCAGCCGCGCGGGTACTCGAGCGTGACGGCACGGCCAGCGACCGCGGCGAAGTGGCCCGCGCCAAACCTTAAACGAATTCAGGCGCTTTGTTCCGAGGGTTGTGGGTTGGCGGATCTCTGGGAGTGTTCGCCTATTCGCATGGAGGACACCCGCGAACATACGGAAACGATTATTGACGCGCTCTTTCCCGGAAACCCGTTGCTATGCTGTGGCAAGTCGAAATCGGAATTCGACACGAAACCCCGCGAGGACTGGCGCGGACAACTGGCCGCGCTGCAACTGATTGTCCCCAGTCCCATGACGGCAATCGAGGGGGTCACCAAAGAGGGAAAGCCAAGCAAGCACGCTCTGAGCAACACCGGCCCGCGTAGGTTTCTCGTTTGCGAATTCGATAAAGGCACCCTCGACAATCACGCGGCTTTACTTCTGCACCTGGCCGGATACGCGCCGATGATTGTTGCGTTGCACTCTGGCGGAAAATCAATGCACTCATGGTTTTTCATTCAAGGGCTGCCAGAGGACAAGGTTTTGAAATTCTTTCGTTACGCGGTGACTCTGGGCGCGGACTCGGCGACCTGGACACGCTCGCAATTCGTAAGGATGCCAGACGGGACAAGGGACAGCGGCAAACGGCAAACGGTTTTCTTCTTATCGCTCAAACCATTACAAGGCCATGACCCAATTACGTGAAATGCCCGGCATAGGGGATGACGTGCCAGAGCCAGCGGACCCGGCCGCAAATGGCGAGGCACCACCCCCGCGTCCGCCCCCAGTGGCCCGCCCACTGTCCACGCTGCTTCGCCCCACTCGAAACGACACGCAAGAGTTATTGCGGAATCGTTACCTTTGTCGAGGCGCGGGCTTGCTACTTTGCGGACCTACGGGAATCGGTAAAAGCTCGCTCACACTTCAATGCGCGATTCTCTGGGCTATCGGTAAGCCAGCTTTCGGCATGGTGCCTACTGGCCCGTTGCGCTCGCTCATAATCCAAGCTGAAAACGATGACGGCGACCTGGCCGAAATGCGAGACGGCATCATTGCGGGCTTGAACCTATCGCCAGAGGATGCCAAACGCGCAACCGATAGCATTATTGTGGTCCGCGAGGATACGCGCACGGGCTACAAGTTTTTCTGTGAAGTGGTCCGCCCACTCCTGGCCGAACATAAGCCCGATCTGCTTTTCATTGACCCGGCCCTTGCCTACCTGGGTGGCGAGGCGAACACGCAAAGAGACGTAGGCGGGTTTCTGCGGAACCTGCTTAACCCGTTCTTACACGAATTCAACTGCGGCGCCCTTGTAATCCATCACACGAACAAGCCGCCGAAAGGGAAAGAGAAACCCGATTGGCAAGCCGGGGACTTCGCGTATTTGGGCGCTGGTTCTGCGGAGTGGGCAAACTGGGCGCGGGCAGTCCTGGCCGTGCGCTCTATCGGGTCACACTCCATCTTTCAACTACAAGCCGCCAAGCGAGGCGGGCGCATAGGCTGGAAAGAAGCAGACGGCCAGACGGCTTATGTCCGTTACGTGGCACACGCCAAAGACTCGGGCACGATCTACTGGCGGGAAGTCAACCCGGATGAAGTCGAGACGGGCGGGCGGCCAAAGTCCTATGATCGAGAGGAAATCTTTAACCTGCTACCGGATGAAGGTTTGCTGCCGGTAGAGTGGGAGAAAGCCGCAATGTCAGAGTGTGGGGTTTCCCGCGCTACTTTCCACCGCGAGCGACTCGCCTTTGTGAAAGCGGGCCGCGTCCTGAAAGAGAGAACTTCCCGCAATTACAAGCCCGTCCGCAAGGGGTGAATGTCATTGAAAGTCTCATGTCTCAAAAGTATCAAAACCCCTTTATGAGACTGCCAGTCTCAAAAGTCTCTCCCCCTATAGGGGGGAGACGTGAGACTGAGACAATGGAGACACCCGGCTTGTCTCAACCCCCCTGCCCGAATTCCGCGCAACCCAAAGAGCCGGATACTTTCGCCCTGGTGCTTCGCGCTGTCCCTACATGGCGCTGCGGTCCTACGCAAAGATTGAAACTGGCCCTTAAAGCCTTATTGCGCGGCTACGGGTTGCGTTGCGTGTCCTGCCGGGTCGAAAAATCCGCTCGCCCCTAAAATAACTGCCAGACTTCAAACCTGGTAAGTGTCCCTTAGTTCAGCTAAGGTCTGTGAACAGTTGCCACAGGCTGACTACACGGATACGGTATTGGTGATGAAAGAAAAACGCGCTGTGTCAAGCGTAGAAGATAGCGCCAACTCAAATGCTATGCCCCAAGAGAGGCAAGCTCAGGCTGCGTCAGCCGGGGTTTTCATCATTCGGTCTGGGGTAAAAAAGATCGTTGGGCTTCCCCCAGATTTCCTCGGCATCGAACACCGTCCGCTCACCAGAGAGGAGATCGTCGAAATCAATCGTACGCAGACACTTGATTTCATAGGGTGAAGAAGGGTCGGTGATTACGTCGAAAAACTTTTTTGGCACTCCAATGGCCCTGTTGGGGAATTCGCCTGTTTCCCCCTGCTTTGAAGTCCACTCCAGCACGAGTCCGTAAGTATCGCCGCGCTCGAAAGCGTCAACAATGAACTCTCCTAACTGGCCATTGATTTTGCCAGACACCAACGCGCGTAAAACGGAGTCTTTAGGCATAAAAGAACTCGCTCAGTCCCGAAAACCCTTAAAGGCGCTGGCCTCGCGGTGACAGCGGACTGAGCGGAAATTTTATGTCTGATCGGGTTTTCGGCCTGATCGAAGCGTAGGATAGGTGTTCTGGGTGGTGCAGTCAATCGCCTGCCTGATTTCGGATTCTGGTAGGCTACAGAGTCGCCACTAAAGAACTCGGTAGAACGAGTGGGCTTTTCCTTCGCTTGGAAAACTGTCAAGGCGCTTGTTGAGCCTCCCGCAACTGTATCCCGAGCCGAAGGCCCTCAGAGTACGCTGCCGCAGGATTGGCGGGCTGTATCCACGGCGGAATCGGATACTTCCCCTGTTGCGGCGTTTGAGGCACTGTGCTGGCAACTGGCGTCCGCACCAAAAAGCGGGCATTGACTACTTCATGGGCATCCGTGTTGATGAGCTTGTACGGGTATTGTAAATCATCACCCTGGATTACTGCGATTCGCGACACCGGCAGCCAAAGCGTTGTGGTGATTGTGTCGAGGGGTGAAATCTGCCAGAGCGAACCGTTCTCAAGACTCAGAATTTTGCCATGATCAATAACGCTCTTAATCCAATGATCGGCTGCCCTCGGCACATATGCCGTCCTGACTGGCAGACGTTGCACAACTTGCGGGTTCGCTGGTAAAACCTGCTCCTGATATTGTGCGTAAACGGGCGACTGCACGGGCTGGGTGTTAACATAGCCGCCAGGCGACCGCACAGCGAACTCTCCGCGGTTTGAGTCGCTCGCTGCTTCCGCTTCCGAATGAGGCCTGGCACCACCAGTTAGCTCCCAATTGATTTGATCTATGTATGCTTCGGCTCCTGTGTCCCCTTTCGCCTTCGCCTTGCAGAGCCATTCAAGTGCAACAGCTTGGTCCCTCTTGACCCCAAGTCCCTTGGCATAGGCAATTCCAACTTTCCGTTCAGCGGCTGTTAAACCTTGGTTGGCAGCCCGAAGCCACCAGCGCAAAGCCTCGGCGTAACTCTTAGGTATCGCCTGCCCTTGCTCGTACATTTCTCCCAACTGGAATTGTGCTTGGGCGTCTCCACGCTCGGCCTTGCTCTTAATCTGCACCGCCGCGGGCGCAATCTGCGCGATTGCGGCCATGCTCTGCTCTCGCCTCTGCGCATCATCTGGGTAACTCGCGTTGAACGCGCTCGCGCTGCTTGGTGAGCGGGACACCGCCGCTACGTTACGTCGTGGCTCGTCTGGATACCGTGCTTCGAAGGAATCTGTTCGCGTCGTTTCACAGCCGGATACGAGCGCGACCAGGATAAAAGCCGCGCGAAGACTCCAAGCCTTTAGGAATTTAATTAGGCGCATAAGCGAATTTCCTACTTTGAAAGTTGTGCTACTATCCAAGCTCCGAATCGGCAAATTGTCAAAGGTAAAAGTCAGATTCGTTGACTGGCTAAGCCTATAGCGCTGGCGACGGGGAATGGTTGGGTTTGGCCAAGCAAGCGGCAATGTCCGCTATCGTTGGCCCACGACGCTCGGAAACGGGCTTGTGCTGCGGCTTCATGCGCCCCGGCTCCGGCACGTTCAATAATTTTCTTTCCCGGTCCAATAGCGCATCAAGGGCCTTCACCAGTTGCGCCCGATCTCGCGGGTGAAGCGTCCCCCGCCCGCACTTCGGGCAGGGTGGCCCACCATCAGAAGCGTTCAAGACAGCACGCGTCTGTTTGATTTGCTCACGCACAACCGTAAGCTGGCGCTTCATGGCTTCTTGCGCGTACGCATCGAGCGTCGAAAAAGGGGTATTAGTGGCGGAGTATGGCGGAGTCTTGGCGGTCCCTCTCAGGGAGCCGTTAGCGGCCATTTCGCGCACCCTGGCCGCGCCCTTCGCGGCGGCTTCGCGGGTTCGAGGATCATTCGGCGCAAATGGAACACCAACACCGGGCATAGCGCCACTGTCTCACGCTTACACCTGCTGCGCAATCAAGAACAAGCGAGTCCGCCACCTTGCATGGCGGCCCATGAGCCTGTGGACAGTGCAAAAATCCAAGTGCGTATAAACCGGAGTCACAACCGCAACCTGCCCGGCGCAATTCGCCCTGGCACCCCCGGCCAGGCGGTCACGGTCCGCGCCGAAAATAAGAGATTACTTGTTTCGCTCATTCTCTGCCCCGCCTCGACTTCCGCCGAAGTCTGTCCCTATCTCGCCAAGTTGCCCACCTCGCTTCGCTGGCTGCCATCCGCGCCACTTTGGGCCAGGGGTCCGCTATCCTGATACCCTCTGGCGCGTCCTAGAGCGTTTTAGGCGGGTTGTCCCTACTTACGAATTTATTACGAATCTCGTATGATTGTAGAAAAGCACGGTAAAGCAATGAAGGGAAGGGAAAGACAAAAGCCGAAAATGCCGATTGCGGATTTGATTCGGTTTTACCGTGCTAAAGTGGGGTTTCGTTCGGTGTTTCCGAATGGTGCCGATGGAGGGGGTCGAACCCACACACTCTTACGAGTACCAGATTTTGAGTCTAGCGCGTCTGC
>PSRM01000128.1 GCA_003176045.1 Verrucomicrobiota bacterium
GGCTGCGTTTTCCCCCAGGAGCCACGAACGACTCGCACAACAGAGTTGTGCGCTCCGATCTTGAACGCGCCCTGATCGCGAACTTAGTCGAGTTTTTTGAGCTTCGGAATTTGCAGGGATGGCAGGAAATTGCCTGGTGTTTCGATTGAATTCTTATTCCGTGGTCCACGGTCCGCGTTTTTTTAATAGCTCAGCGCACAGTAGCCACTGCCGCTATTGACCCAGTTGCGCTGGATCAAATAATACCGCGAGGTGGTCGTGTTGCCCGGTTGCGCAGTCGGATCGGGCAAGATCATGTTCCACCAGGCGCCATTGGAGAGCCGGTGGACTGTGCCGAAGGTCCAGGCGCATTTATCCGCATTTTCGTAACCACCGGAATCGTACCAGGCATTCAGGTCCTCGTCGCTTGCAGCTTCCTCCAGTTCATGGGCGATGATGCTCACCATGCCGTCGCCACCGACATCTCCATTCGGCGACACGCCCGTGTTGGCCGTGCAACCACCGGGACATTGGATGGCCGCGTCACCGACGAAGGAATATTTCACGTCAACTCCGTCAATGTAGGCATGCGTGTGCCATCCGCAGTAGCTGCTGCAGAAACCTGATTTGGTGACGTCAGGTGAGGTGAGCACGAAATAAATCCCATTTGGATCAGGCCCGGCGCCGCTCGAGTTGATTGCGCCGGCGACGATCTCCTCGATCTGAAAATCGCTTAGAGGACCGGCACCCTGCGAGTAATTGTCCGTAAACGCCCCGGCATACGCCACCGAATTTGTGACGAAGGCGTTCGCTCCGTTGAGGCTCATGTAATAGGTCGTGTTGATATTGTAATAGGGCGAGCCTCCAATGACGTGCAGGAAGTCCGCCACAATTGTGGTCGGATTGCTGAAGGTCCCATCGAAGGTCCAGCCCCCATACCAGATCGCATACACTTTCACGGTGCCCAACATCACTGGCCCGCCGTGGTATTTGATAGAACTCCCACCTGATCTGTGGCCGCCTTTGCCGCTGGAAATATGTCCTGAGTAAGGGTTGGGCAAGTGCACCACGTTGGGCTGGCCCGCTTCCTCTACAGGCGCGGCACTCGCTAAAGTCAGGTTAACAGCGGCCGCAAGGGCTGCCACGAACGAACATTGATACATCTTCTTCACGGTTTGGTTTTATTTCTATCTGCAAGGTTTCATTTACTGTCATCGGGGCGCTTCAGGAAAGAGCATGGCCAACCGGGCCCCAACGACAACAGTTTGCAGCCTGCCTTATAATCGAAAGTAGCCATCCTTGTCAAGTCGGAAGCAAACCTGCGAAGTCTCCCCGTAATATGGCGCCGGCGAGCCGGCTTGCCGCAGACCGAGTAGCAAAATCATTCTGGGCTGGAAAACGCCAGGTGAGGGCACCCGGCCTACATCGCTTTCGTTTTAATAACCTTTACCAACTTCCCACGGTCATCTTTCCGCGGTCAGGATTGAGACTCGCCGGCGGGACGCCGGCGCTCCCAGGTGGTGCCGTTCCTCAGTGCTTGGCCCGCCTTTGCTCCCGTGTGCTGGCCTGCGTCAATTACGAGAACACCGTTGACCAGCACGTAAGGGATGCCCTCAGGATAATGGTGCGGGTCTTTATAGGTCGCGGTGTCCAGGACTTTCTCAGGATCAAAGATAACAAGGTCGGCCCAGAAACCTTCCCGCACCTGGCCGCGCTCTTTGAAATGGAGGGTCTCCGCCGGCAGGCTGGTCATTTTGCGGATGGCATCCTCCAACCGCAGCACTTTCATCTCGCGGACGTAGCGTCCAAGCACGCGGGCGTTGTTCCCGTAGCCGCGCGGATGCGGGACGCCTTCTTGCCACATTCGGATACCACTGTCGCAGGCAATCATCGTATTCGGATGCCGCATGAAAATCTTCAGGTCGTCTTCGCTCATCCCATGAAACACGCCACTGGCGCCGCCTTGAGATTGGATGTCCAGAATCATCTCGATTTGGTCGTCCAGGGAATCCGAGCCGCGCTTGGCTCTTGCGGCTTCAGGAATGTTCAGCCCATCGAGCGAAGGGTCATGCCGGCAGGATGCAATAACTGCGTACGAATAATCCTTTCTCCCTTTGTCATGAAGGCTTTCTTTCATTTGGGCGATGACCTTTTCTTTGTAGGCCTTATCGGTGATTCGCTCGTTGAACTGGCGTCGGCCGCCTTCGAGCGCCTTGTCAGGAATCAATTGACTCATGCCGGTGCTGGAGGCGGTGTATGCGTATTGGTCCTGAGTGATATCGAGTCCTTCGGCGCGGGCTTTTTCGATATAGGCCAGGACTTTTTCGGCCTGGCCCCAGGCGCTCGGCCCGGAAAGCTTGATGTGCGAGACCTCGGCCCGCGCGCCGGACTCGCGAGCGATGCGGAACACTTCGTCCAGCGCCTCGTAAATTTTTGTGTCCTCGTACCGCATGTGGCTGGTGTAAATGCCGCCGTGAGCGGCAGCTACTTTGGCCAGGGCGATGATCTCATCGGTTTTGGCAAACACACCGGGCTGATAAATCAGGCCGGTGGACAGCCCCACTGCGCCGTCCTCCATGGCCTGCTTCACCTGGGCCTTCATTTTTTCGAGCTCTTCGGCAGTTGGCGGACGATCGAAATCGCCGCCCATCCCGCTCGCGCGAACGCTGTTGTGGCCGACGAGGGAAGCAACATTGACAGCTACGTTAGTTTCCTCGATCTGGCGAAAGAACTTTGCGAAATCGAGCATGGGCGAACCCCCGCAGTTGCCTGCCACAATAGTCGTCACGCCCATGCGCACGAAATTTTCCGCGCGCGGATTCAAGGCCACGTCATCCGCGTGAGTGTGGACATCTATGAAGCCAGGAGCGACGATGAGCCCTTTGGCATCAATCTGCCGCTTGGCTTCGCCGGCGATTGTTCCTATCCCCGCGATCCGGCCATCCTTGATCGCAACATCAGCATAGAAAGCAGGATTTCCGGTTCCATCTACCACGCGGCCGTGGCGAATAATGGTGTCGTAGGTTTCGGAGTGTAGCGGGAGTGGGAGGATTAGGTTGAGTGCCAGAAGGGAAGCGCAGGAGAACACGAAAGCTCGTCGCTGATTCATGCTCGAATCTTATACGCGCGGGCAGCAGGTAAGCGATAGCAAAGCGCTCCCGATGTATCGGGAGCGCAGTCCGAAAGCTTCACCATCAAGGCGCGGTGCGGCATTCGCGAAGCGTCTTGGAGTGCGCCAGTCCTCTGGCGCTTTTCATCGAACCGCAAGTTGCGCAAATAACCACTAAAGAGTTGGACGAGCTGGAGCCTTGACGAAGGCGGTTTCCCGCAAATAGATGGGTTGGAGTTTTTCGGCAAGAATAAAATCGCTGCGCGAAGCAGCCAGTCGCGCAACGCCGGCAGCATGCGGGAACAAATTGCGGCTGCCAGGAAACCTTTTGGGCGCGCCGGGTCCTGCAAGTTGCGCGCCTGCTGTCTGCCGCTGCTGAACCTCTTCGAAGCTGGCCAGGCTCAATGCGGTGGTCGGCCTAAATGCTTCGGAGCTAACCTCGTATTCAGCCAGGTAGAATTCGTTGCGTTGCGCGTCCACCATCAGAGCCACGGAACCGAGGATGCCTTCGATTTGTGCCTGGGCGGCAAGTGCTTCCATGCTGCTGATGCCTAACAGATTGAGAGAACCCGGAGGCCGGGCCAGTTCCCAGCCCTGCGCCAGCGCAATGGCGGACCTGATGCCGGTATAGGAACCGGGGCCCAGGCCGATGGCCAGGCAATCAACCTGTTCGCGTTCAAGCTGGGACTGGCGAAGTATCTCTTCGATCATCGCCAAGGCATGAGTGGAACGTTCGCCGGTTTCCAGGATCTCCTGCGAGTTCTCGTCAGACCAATCTGACCGAAAAACCGCGACGCTCTTCTGCGCCGAAGAAAACTCAATGGCCAAGATCTTCATAGGCGATGCGGCGCTCACTTTCCGAAAGAATCTCGATCTGAGCGAGCCGGAGATGCTGGATGCTGGATGCTGGATGCTGGATGCTGGAACCGAACCATTTCTCTGCCCATTCAATAACCGTCACACCGGCAGGGTGCAGGTATTCCTGAAGGCCGGCAGCTTCGATCTGTTCGGGCGTGTCGAGGCGAAACAAGTCCAAGTGGAAAAGGGTAAGCCTACCGCCGGTGTACACATTAACAATCGTGAACGTCGGCGAATGGATTCTACCCTCAAACTCGAGCCCTCGAGCGAGGCCCTTGACCAATTGGGTTTTCCCCGCGCCAAGTGGACCGGAGAGGCCGAAGACCATTCCGAGTTGAGCGGATTGGCCCCAGGAATAACCAAGGGCTTCGGTTTCAACGGGGCTGTGGGTCGAGAGCTGCAATTTACGATTTACAATTTACGATTTACGAGGCTTCGGCGAGAAGCCCCCGTCTTTGCAATTTACGGTCCGTAATGGATAAACCAGGCCTAGAATGAAACTTATCTGCGCATTGCGCCCACAACAGAATCGTTGAGCAAGAAACTGTCGAGCGCGCGTAAATCGTAAATTGCAACTCGTAAATCACTGGCTGAAATGTTCATAACCTTTTTCCTTTAAGATGCGCAGGCCTTGCTTATCCCGGATCTGGATCCCTTCGGTATCCGTGATTTTGCCAATGCAAGTAAGGCGGAGATCGGGAAATTGTTTTTTCCAGGCATCGAGGAGTGGGACGGCGTCGGGGCTGGAAACAGTAAACAGGAGTTCGAAATCTTCTCCATCGGTGAGGGCGGCGAGGAGCGGAGGTTTCGAGGACGAGCGGGAAGTCGAGGACGAGGACGAAGCCAGGCGCGCCTGGCGACTGATCGGAATAGAGGAAGCCAGCAACTCGGCGCCTTTGTGGCTGGCTTTGAGAATGTGGCGCAGGTCACCTGCCAGGCCGTCGCTGATGTCGAGCATGGCGTGGATCGCAACATTGTCGGAAAGCCAGTGAGCTTCGGCAAGGCGAGGCTCGAATGTCAGATGTTTTCCTGCCAGTGAGCCGCCCAGTTCCCCGATTACGAAGATCGCGTCGCCTGATTGCGCGCCTGAACGCAGCACTGCTTTGGCGCGGCCGACCCACCCGAGCAGCGCCACCGAGATGAGAAGCCGCTCAGGGTTTGTAGTTGTCTCCCCGCCAACGATGGCCACATCGTGGCGTTTCGCCAAAACATTCATGCCCGAGTAGATGGCTTCGATGAACCGAGGCTCAAAAGGCCGAGGGAGTGCCATGGTGATGAGGGCTGCCGTCGGCGTGCCCGCCATTGCCGCGATATCGCTGAGGCATCGGCCCAAGGCTTTGTGGCCGATCTGCTCCGGCGGGGTGTCTGGGGTGAAATGGACCCCCTCTACTACTGCGTCTGTCTTGAACAAAATGTGGCGGTCCGGAACGCCTAGATCCAGCACCGCGCAATCGTCTCCGGCGCCAACGAGCACAGACGGGTTGCCCGGTAAAGAGCGTGTAAGCAGAGAGATGAGATCAAATTCTGTCACTGGGGTGCATCCAGGGTTCTATATTCACCAGGCCGGATGCTTTCCGCGGCTTTGCGGATTAAAGCCCAATGCCTTTCCAATGTGGGACGATGGTTTGTCCAGAGTTCCAAAATGACTAGCCTTCTGCCAGCGAGGTTTTGCTGATGACGCAGGTTCTTGTCACAGATGATAAGCAGATCAAATCCGGCAGCCTCCGCCTCACGCAGCAAATCGCCGTTCTCTAGTTCACCCCAACCCATTCTGACTGCGGTATGCACCTCGTGCCCTGGAAGAGCCTGGCGCACCTGCACTGGAGTGCAGACGTCCAGCAGGATTTTCATTTGCCCAGTTCAGCGGCAATGCGCTGCCAACCGTATTGCAACACTGCCCTCGCTTGAGTGCGCGAAACTCCTTCGAAGGTTTCGAGGAAATAATCAAGTGTCCGACCGTCGGCAAGATAGTCGAATAGCGTCTTGACTGGTAAACGCGTGCCGCGGAAAACGGGTGTGCCTCCCAGGATACCAGGGTTTGAAACAACCTGGCCCTCGGCACTCGATTTAACTTCGGCTACGGAGTCCACTTCATTAAAGTAAACTTTCCCGGTTTTGCACGCAAGCTGTCTGGCCGCGAATCAAACCCCGTCTGAGGATGCAACCCGATTGCGCAGTAGTAGAAACAAGCATGTCACAACTATTATCAGACTGAGGAGCAGAATCGGAAAAACCTTTTCGGAAACATAAGCCCCAACAAAGCCCAGTACGTTGAACAGGCTATGGGCGAGGATCGGCGCCAGCAGGTTATTGGTTTGCTCATACAGAATGGCCAATACGACGGCAAGGATCAACAGAGGAAGAAATGCCGCCATGTTCCCATGTATCGCCGCAAACAAAAGCGAAGTTCCCCATAAAGCCACCCGAGGAAACCCAGCCTGGCGTATCCAGGGATATAAGATCCCACGAAAGAGAATCTCCTCGGCCATCGGGGCGATGAGAATCGTAATCACGCCAAGAGCTACTATCTCCATAGTCGAAGATGCTGTTTGCAGCACCTGAACGGGCACCTGCTCTTCGGGCTGGAGATGAAGCACCGGCAGGTGCGTGATCACCCAGATGCACCAGGCTTTGATCGTATAGCCCAAAGGCGTAAAAATGCTGCCAATGGTGATCCCCAGGAGTGACGCGCGGAGTGGATTCGCAGAAAAGCCGAAGGCATCGTTCCAGCTTATTCGATTTTGGCGCAAGACTGGAATCATTAGCACAAGCGTGGCGCCCTGGAGGCTAACAACCCCGATGATGGTTTGGGTAAACGAAGGCGTGGGAGGTGGCAGGCCGGTGATTTTGGTGACCCAGGCGGCCAGCAGGAAGCCCAGGAGCAAGGAAACCCACAGAGTGGCCAAATGCAACAGGGCCTTTTCGAACGTAAAACTGGTCCAGACACGCACCATTGCTGTGCCCAGCAAGACAACCGCGCCGGCGAACAGGAGACAGAGCTTCAACGTTGGCCGGCCATGCGCGCTGATGAAGTGGGTTAAGCAAAGCGTTAGTATCCCAACGAAATAGCAGAGCATGAGGCTAAGCATCAGCCGCATCATTGTCTCCAGCTTCCAGGGCTTGGGTGAAAGCATCGCCAGAGTGTCGAGTGTGCCGTGACCAGGGGCAAGCGGCAAAATCTGGAAGCGGGCAACGGACGCCACGGAGCGCGGCCTTTAGGCCGCTTCACGCTCCGAACTCACGGAAACGCTGGTTCGCAGGTCCGCCCGTTGCAATACAGAAGTTGAAGCGGCCTAAAGGCCGCGCTCCGTGGAGGCAGTGGCAGAGAAGGCTGCGCCCGGATACGAGCAACCGCGCGCTTAAGAAGTTGCTGCAGGCGCTGCGCGGCGGTAGCGCTTTCGCAAAACCACGACCAACAGAAGACTCAGGAAAACAACCAACGCAGCCTTAATCGGCTCAGGCACAGCGGCGATGTCCACCTCCCAGGCGTTGACGACGCTTTGGCCGCCACCACCGGAAACGTCGGCGATGTAGAGGGTCCAACTGCCATTCGGATTGAGGTTGTTGAAGGCGCTCAGGGCGACCCGACTGGCCGTATCAAACGCCGCCGCAGGGGATAAAGGGCTGATCGTGCGGCCATCGGCTGAGTAAGTTCCCGTCAACTGGCCGCCGCCGGCCGACGCCCAATGGATGTCGCTGCCGGACGCAGTCAAAGTAACGTTGAAACCGGAATCGCCAGAACCAAATGGATCGCCGGCGGTCACGCCTACCCGATTCAGGAGCGGCACCAGGACATTATCGTGACTCAGATAGGCATAGAGGTCCCCGTTATAGCCGCCGGAAATGTTGAGCTTGACCTGCAGACTGGTGATCTGCTCGACCATCCCGGACAGATTGCGTGTGTCGTTCCAGCCGTTCGGATCGCCGTCCGGTATGTTCCCGGAATTAGCGAAGCCACTATTGAATGAGAACGTGTATAAAGCGCCGCGCGCGCTCAGGCTGGAAAGCAGGGCGAAGGTGGCGAGGAATCTGAGGATACGACTTTTCACAACGCGGCTGGAGTAGCGGCCGCAGGGGGTTGAATGTTCTGGATTGTGGTATCTGGCTCGTGAAGTTCTGTTAAGGGGCGGCGTAATTTCGTCCGCCGGGCGGGACATCACCGGAGTTTCCTGGAACCGTATTGGTCACGGTGCCCGACAAAGGGATATAGGGCGGGCCGAGAGCCGGGCCGCGCGCGAATGAGCCTGCAGGCAAAGGAGCCGCGGGGGCGGCCAGACCGGGCGAACCTGCCGCACCGCTGCCGGCTCTGTCCAGGACTGCTGCAACCGAGGGCGCATTATTGCCAAATCCGGCCAGCGCTCTTTGGATCTCAGCCTTGAACCCGGGCAGCGCGGTGCCAACGGCCTCTAAAATTTCAGTGCCGGAACCGGGCACCACTTGCGCAACCGCTATGGCCACGTTCCGGTATTCATTTGGCACGGCGCGGCAGACGGCTACAACGATCTTACCCGCTTTGGAAGGGGCAGCCATGGCCGCAGCACGGGCAATGGCAACGGCCAGCTTAGGCTGCTCGGCGGCAGCGGTGCCGGCAGCAGTCGCAGCCATATCGGGCTCCGTCCGGGCGATCGCTCCCACTATGGCGGGGGTGGCCGCCGGATGCAGCCCCACACCAGCTTTGACAACGCCTTTCGTGGTGCTCTCGCGGTCCGAGGATTTAGCGGATTTCACCATGTCCGCTGCCGAGGCGGGCAGCTCAGGTTTGGGGACGCTGGCCAGCTTTTGCTTGAAAAATTCGGTCCTCCCCGTATCGGCAAAGGTGTCAGGGACGGCTGCCAATAGTCCTAACGCTAGAGCCAGACTTAATATGTGCTTCATTTTGTAGCGCAAGTTACGCGCTCGCCAACAAAGGCGAGCGACCTGATTTTTACCAAATCCAGGGCTTCCGGTCAAATGAATTTTTGGCGGGCCCCAGCCAAAAACACCGGAATGGCCGTTCCGTATTAAATCGCATTTTAATCATTTGGAATTTGCTTGTCCCGGCGGCCCATTTGCTATAAAACAAGTGCGATTAGGCCGCGATTAAGCGCCCGGTGAGGGCGTCCTCAGGAGCACGCACACTCCTGCGCGGGCTGCCGCAGTACAGTATGAGTCTTACGATATGTTGCGCCCTTGCCGGAATGGCAATTGTCTTCCTCCTGATCCCCGTGATTCTTGATGTGAGTCAACGCTGGAAATGGCTCCAGCGCTCCCGGGAACTGCACCACACCAGCAATAACCCCGTTCCGCGCTTGGGCGGCATCGCCCTGGCGGCGGCCTTTTTGGGCGTGGAGGTGTTCATCGCTGTCAGCAGTCCCGATGGTCGGGCCAATATGCGTGACCACACCATCGTAATCCTTAGCTCCCTGGCCATGTTTGCCCTCGGTCTATGGGACGACCTGCGGGCTCTGGGCGCCAAGCGCAAACTGGTCGGCCAGCTTCTCATCGCCAGCGCGGTATATTTTGCCGGCCTGGGTATCCAAAAATTTCAGATTCCATTCACGGGCAAAGTGCTGGACCTGGGCGCTATCGGATTTCTAGCCACCGTTATTTGGCTGGTGGCGATGACCAATTTAATCAATCTGATAGATGGAGTGGATGGCTTGGCTGGGGGCATCTGTTTGATGCTCATGACCTTGCTGGCATACGTCGGGCACCAAAGCGGCAGCTTCGAGGGTCTGGTTGCCGGTATGGCCGGGGCCATTCTGGGCTTCCTTTGGTTTAATTTCCCTCCCGCCCGGATTTATCTGGGCGACGGCGGAGCCTATTTCCTGGGTTTTCAAGTGGGCTTGTTTTCGCTCGTCAGTTCCCAAAAAGGCACCGTGCTGGCGGCAATGGTCGCGCCGCTTTTCGTCCTGGCACTGCCGATCGTGGATACGACACTGGCAATACTCCGCCGCGGGTTGCGCGGGCTTCCAATTTTCCGGCCAGATCGCCGCCATTTGCACCACCACATGCTGGCCAGTGGCATGTCCCGGCGGAAGGTCGTCCTTTGGTTTTATGCCGTTACGCTGATATTTCTTATCATGGGCTTTGCCGCGTTCCTGTCGCGCGGAGCACTGGTGCCTATCCTTCTGGGCGTGAGCGCGCTGGTGCTGTTGCTCTGCGCCGGCAAACTGCGCTTCAGTCGAGGCTGGTTCTCGGTCGGGCGCGTCCTGGAAACCTCCCTCGGAATGCGCCAGGAGGTCCAATACGGCCTTTCCATCACTCGCTGGCTGGCCCTGGAGGGCCATCGTTGCTCGTCCGTCGAAGGACTCTGGTCGGATTTTATCTTCACGGCCCGCAAGCTTGGATTTTGCTACGTGAAGCTGGCACTGGCAGATGGTGAACGGGTATGGCAGGAGGATCCGGGCGCCGAGTATTCCAATTCCAGCCTCTCCGCCACACACGAGTTGGAAGGTGGCCGCTTTGGTACGCTCGAACTCAAAGCCCCGACCTGTCCGTTCGAATCTCCGACCTCAGCGCGCGCAAATTGCCGCCGTTGGGGAAGCTCGGCTGCCAATTGCCCGTGTGTCGCAGATAGTCATCTTTTCCGCATTCTGGGCGAATTGCTCGCAGAAGGCTGGATCAAGGCTGCCGGACGGTGCGCCCCGGAGCCAAACACCGCCCTGGCATTTTCCACTCGCCCCTCGCGCTTGCTCAAGCCGACGCCCGCAGACACACGGCCCGCGGTATCCGAGGGTGCCGGATCTGTTGCGGCCTCCGGCCATTCGGTGCGGGCCTGAGCAGAAGGAAGCAGAGGTCAGAGGTCAAAGGTCAGAAGTCAGAGATCAGAATTCCCGCCTCCCACGGGTCGTCCCTAACCCCACATTGTCTTTCACTTTGTCTGTCACTTTGTCCTCCACTTTGTCGTTCCCCGTTTCTGCACGCCCCAGGTGCGACAGACTTCTAGAACCTCGCCCCAAATAAAAAAGGCGCACCAACAGGGTGCGCCCCATATACACACGGTACTGTAAGTATCTGCCCCGCATTGGTTCCTGGCAAGCTTATTCGGTGCCCCAACAAAGGCGAGACCTCGTTCACATTGGACTTGCGCAGATCGTAGCGCAGATTTCTAATCTGCTGTATCGCGCTGTATCGCAGATTTCCAATCTGCGAACCGCCCGCTAGTTTGGGCGCGTAGGAAACCTGCGCCACGCTCGCACTTGTGGCCCTTGCAACGAATCTGAAATGCACCCGATTGCGCGGACACGCTCCGATGAGGATTACATGCGCCTGGCGCTCGGCCTGGCCCGCCGCGGCTACGGGCTGACGTCGCCAAACCCGATGGTCGGAGCGGTCCTGGTGAAAGGGGGCGGCATCATAGGACGGGGATGGCATCACTATGCAGGTGGGCCGCACGCGGAGATCGAAGCGATTCATGACGCCGAAGCCCGCGGGCACAATCCAAAACAGGCCACGCTCTTCGTGACTCTCGAGCCTTGCTGCACCCATGGCCGCACTCCCCCTTGCACCGATCCAATTATTCGCGCGGGCATCAAAAAAGTCGTGGCCGGCGCCACAGACCCAAATCCCCTCCACCGCGGGAAAGGATTTAAGTTACTACAATCCGCCGGGTTAAAAGTAACCTTTGGGTTACTCGCAGATGAATGTCAAGGCCTCAACGAGGCGTTCAACCACTGGATCGTTCACCGCACCCCTCTGGTAACTGTGAAAGCAGCAATGACGCTCGACGGCAAAATCGCCACCGCATCTGGGGAGTCAAAATGGATCACTGGCGAAAAGGCGCGCGCTTTTGCCATGAACCTTCGCCGGGGCGCAGATGCGATCCTCTTGGGGATCAACACGGTGCTTGCGGATGACCCAAGCCTCACTTTCAGAGGTCAGAGGTCAGAGGTCAGAGGTCAGAAGGCAGGGGTCAGGGTTCAGGGGTCAGGGGTCGAAGATCGCCAGCCGCGGCGCATTGTGCTGGATTCGATGGCGCGGACCCCGCTCCAGTCAAAAGTCGTCACGGATAGTTCTGCCGAACGCACGACGATCGTTGTGAGTCCGCTTGCTCCCAAAAAGCGGGTGGTTGCCCTCGAAAAGAAAGTACGCGTTCTCGTCGCGCCGCTTCAGGGGGCCGAGTTCAAAGTTCAAAGTTCAAGGTTCAAAGTTCAAGGTTCGCGCGGCCGTAGGTCTCCCGTCCAGCATCCAGCATCCAGAATCCAGCATCCAAAATCCGGCATCCACCATCCATTATCCGCCATCCATCATCCACCATCCACCATCCGCGAACCCCCATCCGGTATTTCCCTGCTCTGGCTGCTCAAAACACTCGGCTCTGAAAACGTCACTAGCCTCCTGGTCGAAGGCGGTGGTGAAGTGAACGCCTCATTCCTGTTGGGCGGCCTGGCTCACCGGGTCGTCTTTTTCTACGCGCCGAAGGTTTTAGGGGGACGCGACTCGCTCCGCGCGGTGGCCGGTCAGGGAGTAAGTGGTTCAGAGCAAGCGCTCAACCTGTCTGAAGTTCAGTGGCGCAGGTTGGAAGACGATTGGTTACTGACGGCCAGGCTGCAATAGGAGCGCGGACGCCATCGTCCGACCGGACGATGGCGTCCGCGCTCCTTTTCCATTCGGATATTGGATTTTTAACTGGAGCCTCCTCACGTCGGCTGCTACAGAATTGAAACCATGTTCACAGGCATCATCGAGGAAACCGGCACTGTCCAGGGTATTAAGCAATCTGCCAAGTCCATTGAAATCGCTGTCCGTATGAAGTTATGCGGACACGGATTGAAGTCCGGTGACTCCCTGGCGGTCAATGGCTGTTGCCTCACGGTCGTGAAGTTGGCCTCGTACGGGCCATTCAAAGTGGCCCGATTCGATGTGCTGGAGGAGAGTTGGCACAGGACGAACCTTCAATTTGTGAAAGCCGGCTCGCTGGTCAATTTGGAACGGCCGCTGCGGGCGGGAGACCGCCTCGGCGGCCATTTCGTTAGCGGCCATGTGGATGGCCTGGGCAGGATCGCGCGCTGGGAAAAGGCGGGCACGGATTACGTTCTCGAAATCGCGGCCCCGTCCGACATCATGCGCTACATCGTCTTCAAAGGATCGGTAGCCGTGGACGGCGTCAGTTTGACCGTCGCCGGGGTGACCAAACGCTCGTTCCGCATTTGGATCATTCCCCACACCCGCGAAATGACCGCCCTGCGCCAGCGCAAGAAAGGCGACGCCGTGAATCTGGAAGCAGACCTTCTCGGCAAGTACGTTGAGAAGTTTGTCGGGAGAGGGAAGTAGGGCAGGCTTTCCAGCCTGCCGGTGAGCGGCGCTTTCCAGCGCCGCGGAGTTCGCAGCCGCGTGCGTTCCCGAGGCTGGAAAGCCTCGGAACCGGCAGGCTGGAAAGCCTGCCCTACGCGTCTATTTCACCGGTGCGCCCTTGAACATCGGCTGTTCCTCTTTGGCCATCGAGGCGGGTTCGATTTCCCGCACCTGGCTTTCAGGGACCCATTTCTCCTGTCCGGTCGCATCCTTGAAGTAATATCTCGCGCCTTTGAGCTTTGGTTTGCTGGAGGTGACAATGTTCACGCCATTACTCATTTTCATCACGTAATGCCGCGCACAGCCACCAAGTAACAAAAGACTAAGTAGAAACGTCCAAAGAATCGCCCTAATCTGCCAACCACAAGAGGAATGTTCAAACCACTTCACGTGTCCATTTCACGTTTCACGTTTCACTTTCCACGCCTGACGCCCATTTCCTGCTAGTTCGTGAAATTCACGTCCAAATCGCTTCACGTGTTTATTCACGTTTCACGTTTCACTTTTCACGATTCTACTTCATCAGCAACATCTGCCGGGCGCGTTTGATGGCTCGATTCAGCCGGCGCTGGTAATGTGCGGGCAGGCCCGTGTATTTGCGGGGGAGGATGCGGCCCTGGTCGGTCACAAACTGCCGGAGCAGATTGGTGTTCTTGAAATCCAAAGCGTCCGCGGTGAAATCAATTTTGGGTTTGGGCCGCGGCGTGCGGATCTCGCCGTAGGGCCGGCCGCGCGCGCCGCGTTTATCAGGTTTATCAGGGCGAGTTTTGCGGGGCATGAGCTGTGA
Organism: Verrucomicrobiota bacterium; assembly: GCA_003176045.1. GTDB lineage: Bacteria > Verrucomicrobiota > Verrucomicrobiia > Limisphaerales > UBA8199 > PSRM01. The sequence goes on from PSRM01000128.1 coordinate 14,010, forward strand.
AAAGAGTTAAATGAGTTAAATAGTTAACTGAGGGAAGCGGCAGTTGCTTGAGAAGGTTAAATGAGTTAATTAGGTCAATTAAAGTGCCGGTTACTTAATTTCCTTGTGCAATGTATGGCGCTTCAGTGCAGGATTGTACTTTTTGAGCTCGAGCTTTTCGGGCTTCAGCTTTTTGTTGCGCGTGGTGGTGTAGCGGGAAGGCGACTTGCCTTCCTTGCGCGCCTCAGTGCACTCGATAGTGATGATCTCCCGCGGCATACTCTCTTATCTTAATCTTTCTCTTAATCTTAATCCTAATCCCTCGGCAGCAAACTATAAAACGATGTAACCAGTTAACTCAATTAACTTAGTTAACTCATTCCTTCTCCCTGGGCTTTTCCTCCGCCTGTTCCCCCTCCTCCTCCTCGACATCCGCCACTCCGATTGTGTCCACCGTCCCCAGGGTTCCCAATTTTCGCTGGCGCAAGGCACCTTCGCGCTCCAACTGCGCCTGGGCCTGAACCGTAAAGCGTGTCCAGGGGATTGCCTCCAACCGGCTCTTGGGGATGGGCTTGCCGGTCAGTTCGCAGATGCCGTAGGTGTTCTTCTCGATGCGCTTAAGGGCCTCTTCGATCTCATAGACCGCGTCCTGGTCGGAGGAGAGCAGGCTCAGCGCAAAATCTCGATCAAAATTGTCCGTGCCCGAATCGGCCATGTGCAGGCTATAACCTGCCATTTCCTGCGCCGATTCCTTGGCCAGACCGTCCATTTGACGGGTCAGTTGGTCGCGCAAATCCAGCAGGCGCTCGTAAAATGTCTGCCACTCCTTTTTGACCTTTATCTCGCCGTTCTTTTTGGCCTTGGCCTCGGCGGTATGTCCAAGGATGGACGCGGCGGTCGCCTGCGCATGGGGTTTATTGCGCGGTGCGCTCTTTCGATCACTGTCTTTCTTCTTTGTTGTCACAACTCAACTTCCTGCCTGATACTTTCCCCGGACGCCGGTTTCTGCCTTGCCGTCCGAGTGCGAATTTAGCGTTTTTGCATGGCTCAGGGTTGCCATTTAGAGCGCGTGAATTTATCAGATCAAAGTAAGTTTTCCACAACTATTTTCAAAATTTTTCAGCCGGGGTCTAACGCCACTTAATGTCATGTAAATACCTCCCACCCCTAAACTTTGTCGTAAACTTTGTCGTTAACTCTGCCGAACCCCGCCGCGCCGCCACTTGCACACCGGGTGACCTCACCCGGCATGTTCGCAACCAGGCCGGTGTTTCCATGTCCTGTAGTCTTGTGGTCCTGTGGTCTTGTGGTCCTGTGGTCTTGTGGTCCTGTGGTCTCGTAGTCCTGTGGTCCTGTGGTCCTGTAGTCCTGTAGTCTCTTTTTGCGTCTTTGCCTCTCTGCGTCTTTGCGTTAATTTCGGTTGGGATAGGACCAAGCACCATGCCAGGAAAACGGTTCAACCTTCAAAAGTTCCGCAAACAGGCCCAGGCGCTGTTCACGGAAAGCGCTTATGATTCGCATCATGAACTCTCCAAGCTGCACAAATTCGTTCATTTCTGGGTTCTGGCCTGGACCAGCTTCTCGCGCAACCGGTGCCCTGTCCGCGCAGCCGGCCTTGCCTATGCCACACTTCTGGCCCTCATTCCTATGCTTGCGGTGGTCGTCAGCGTAGTCACCAGCTTCCTCAAAACCGAGGGGGAGCAGCAGATAGATCATTTTATTGGCGACTTTGTGGCTACCATACTGCCACACACACTGGTTAACACTAACGCGCCGGAAGAAGTAGTCAGTGAACCGGAGGGTCAGACCAATACCCCAGCCACCGCCCCCCACAAACTCATCCCCATCCCCCCTTTGACCCAGCAGGAAAAGGTCGTCGAGGCGCGGCAGGAGGCGGCCCGCAGCATCCACCAATTCATTCAGCAAACCCGCAGCACAGCCATAGGCGTGACGGGCAGTATCGCGCTCATTCTCACAGCCATCTCCATGCTGAGCCAGATCGAGAGCATGTTCAACGATATCTGGGGCGTTGCCCGTGGGCGCAGCCGCTTTATGCAGATCGTCCTTTATTGGGGCGTTATTACCCTGGCGCCACTGCTCATCGCTGTAGTGGCCGGACTCGCAAGCGGCCCGCACCTGAGCTGGACCAGACGGCTGCTGGATATCTCGCCCTTCATCGGCAAAGTGGTTTTTCGGGTGATGCCGATTGTACTGGTATGCCTGGGTTTTGCTGTTTTCTACGCATTGATGCCCAATACCAAAGTGCATTGGGACGCCGCGCTGGTGGGCGGCACGGTGGGCGGTCTGCTGTGGCATCTCAACGGCATCGTAAGCGTCCTGTTTGTTTCGCGGGTGGTCTCCAATTTTAATATTTATGGCAGCCTTGGCCTGGTGCCCATCTTCATGATCGGCCTTTATTTTTCCTGGTGGATTGTGCTGTTCGGGGCGCAGGTGTCTTACGCCTTCCAAAACCGGATAACTTACCTGGAAGAAAAGCAGGTCGAGAGCATAGACCAGCGCACGCGAGAACTCATCTCCTTGCGCCTCATCGCCCGGATTGGTCAGCGGTTCGTCGAGGGCGGGGCCGCGCTGACAGTGGCCGAAATGGGAGAGCAAATGGGCGTGCCGACGCGCTTTATCGAGCAGGTTTTGCAAAACCTCAGCTCCTGCGGTTTGGTCTCGCAAACTTCCGGACGCGAATCCGGCTGGTTGCCCGCCCGCCCGCTCGAAACGATCAGTTGCAACGATGTTCTCAAAGCGATGCGTTGCACCCGCGGCGAGCAGTTGGCCATGCGCGACGAACCTGCGCGCGGGGAAGTTTATGCGCAGTTTCTTAAGATCGAGCAGGTCACCGAGCAGGCTGCTTCCTGTGTAAATATCCGCGACCTGGTCAAACGCATGCAGGCCCGCGGGGCCAAGGCTTCATCGCAGCACGATGCCTCTGAGGAGGGACGCGAGTACCCTCAAACAGAGCCGCGCGCGTGATGGCCAGTCGTGCTACGACCAAGCGGCCCTCCATCCGTCCAGGCCTGTGCAATTGCAAGCGCAAGGCCACTAATCTGAGAGTCTTAATCCCGTAGGGATGACAGAAAATAGCCCAGCGTTTCAACGCTGGGATCATGGTCCGACGTGGAATAAGTCCCGTTAGGGACGACAGAACCACTTTCTCTGTCGTCCCTGCGGGACTTATGCCGTTCAACCGCGCCTACCCAGCGTTGAAACGCTGGGCTATTTTCTGTCGTCCCTCCGGGACTGAGGCAGCAGCAAGGGAGCGCAAAGGACGCGAAGGCGAATCAGTAAGCCTTTGCGTCCCTCGCGCCCCTCGTGTGAGTCCTTCCTTGGCTTCAGGTGGTTAATCTTCGGGCGAAACGCAACCGCCGTCCCGAATGGACAGGCCACGATGGCCCACCGCTTCGATACCGGCGTCGTCTGGTCAATTGTCCTGGCCCTTCGATACCTGTAGGAGCCGACGCGAGGAGGCTCTGAACTCTCTTCTGCAGCGCGGCGAAAAGCCATCGCCTCACTCGGTCGGCTCCCGCAGAGCCTGTTTCTAACGTAGTTTCGGGTCCACTGGGGCCGGATAAAAGAACGCAAGGTAATCATAGGCTGACTCCTATTAATTGGTGGTTTTTTGATAAGGATGATTTTCATGGAAATTGCAGACGAACCGTATTAGTTCCCATCTCGCGAGCAATTCCCTGCAAACGGACGCAGGTAAGGCCTTGAATACTGCCATCGGCGAAAAGGATGTTTCCTACTCCACAATGCATTTTCGATGTCCAACCAACAGTCTGATTAGAAGAGAGTGTCATGCTACCGTTTCGAAGCCCCAGGCTGTTCGTGAGGTTCCTGTCGCCACAAAGAAAGCCGTCGGAGTTGGTGGGCGTCGCATAGAGATTCAGGAAATAGCTCACACTTTGATCATTGGTTAAAGGAACCGACGGCGACGAACCGCCGGAGAGCGTAAATACTGTGGCGACGAGCCTCGAACCATCCTTTTCATTCGGACAGACCAGTAGCCGTGGGGTGTTCAACTCGTTCGACATCACCAGGAAATTAGGAAACACCTTGCCGCTACGGACCAGTTCCATCGTGCCTCCGTTGGTGACGGAGACTTGCATCGGATAGCGGTGGTTGTTGTCTATGGCCCACGTCCGAGACCCTTTGAAAATCTGCGCGAGGTTATTCTTGCAGTTCCATCTGGAGGATGATGCGTTTCGTTTTGCCAACGCTGGGAGGAACAGAGCGGCCAACACGATAAAAACCCCAATGGCAACCAGAAGCTCGATTACCGTGAACGCCGTTCGTCCGGCCTGCACCGTCTGTCCGACCGCTGTGACCCGACGCCGGCTTTGGGTGAAAAGGAGCTTTCTCATGGTACCGCCAGCCTAACATTCGTCCCCACCCCGTTAACTATCCTCTGAAGCCCGCTGCTACTCGCCCCCTGGATACTTCCATCAGCCAGAAAGATATTGCCTACCTTGCCGTGCATCTCCGATGTCCACCAAACCGCCTGGTTCGGGGTTAGCGTTAGCACACCCCGTCGAATTCCGGCGCTATTGGTGATGTTCCGATCTCCCAGAATAAACATGTCCGGATATACGGATCCGCGCGATAGGTCTAAATTCAGGAAATAGCTTAGACTAGAGTCATTCGTGAAGGGGCGTGTCCCCTTCAGGTTCGGATTATTTGTAAACGTCGTCGCGATTTGCCGTCCGATCGCCTGGTCCGAAGGGCAAAACAAGACCTTCGGCGTCTGCAAGTAATTTGAGAGTACGAGGAAATGCCGAAACGCCTGACCCGTGCCCACCAATTCCTTCGTACCGCCATTTGTCATCGGCACTTGATTGGGGTAATTGCCATTGTGGTCTGCGGCCCAGCTATCCATGGCTTTCGCGACGGAGGAGAGGTTCATCTTGCAACTGGTCATGGGAGCTCTTGAACGATGCTTAGCGAAAGCAGGCAAGAAGATTGCCGCCAGGAGCAGGAGAATCCCGATAGTAACCAGAAGCTCGATTACCGTGAACGCCGTCGCTGATGTCCGCTCGGGCCGATTCATAACCGGTCGCGTGTGTACAAGCATCAGCAATGCCAGCGCGTTTTCCCGCACGAATGCATCGGTTTTCGGTGCCTTGTCGCGTGATTTTCACGCATCCCGGCCACTTTCCACGCATTTCTCTGACTGACCTCTGACTTTCTGACCTCTGTCCTCTGGCCTCTGGTTCCTGAACCCTGAACCCTGCCTCGTGCACTCCCACTCACCGGCTCACCCCACTCACCCACTCCCCCGCTCACCCACTCACCCACTTTCTCCTGTTCCCTCCGTTTCCTCCTGTTCAAAATCTCTCGCATGAAGTTCGCCATCTGCAACGAGATATTCCGCGGCTGGACCATCGAAGACACCTTTGCTTACGCCTCCAGGCTCGGCTATGACGCCACCGAAATCGCCCCCTTCACTCTGGCCAACTCCGTCACAGACGTCTCTTCCAGCGAACGCCAGAAAATCCGCGACGCTGCCACCCGCCACCACATTGCCATCGCCGGCCTGCATTGGCTTCTTGTCAAACCTGATGGCCTTTACATAAATCACCCTGACCATGCCATCCGCGGCCGCACAGCCCAATATTTGCGCCAGCTCGTAGAGTTCTGCGCCGACCTGGGCGGAACGCGCATGGTGATCGGCTCGCCCAAGCAACGCGACCTGCTCCCTGGCGTTTCACTTGAGCAGGCCAGGGACTGGACCGCTCAAACGCTTCGCGATGCGCTCGCCGCCGCCGAGCAACGCGACGTGGTCCTTTGTTTCGAGCCGCTCGCTCCTTTCGAAACCAATTTCATCAACACCGCCGCTGAGGCAATCGAATTCACAAAGCAATTCCAATCACCTAACTTCAAAATCATCCTGGACGTAAAAGCCCTATGTTCCGAGGCAAAGCCTATCCCCCAAATCATCCGCGAATCGTGGCCCAACTTCGCCCATTTCCACGCCAACGACAAAAACCTCAAAGGCCCCGGATTCGGAGAGGTTGACTTCAAACCAATCGCCGCAGCCTTGAAGGAAGTCGGATATGATGGCTATGTCTCAGTCGAAGTCTTCAATTTCGACGAAGGCCCTGAAGTGATCGCCTCGCGCAGTTTGGAATATCTGCGCGAGGTTTTCTCGATCCCCTCGTAGCAGCCGACGTGAGGAGGCTCTGATTTCTGACCTCTGACTTTTGATGGCCGGAGGAAAAGCTGACAGAAAAATTTTGGACAGAAATATTAGGGCAGGAAAATTTCACGGCAGGAACATTAAAAACCCATTTTCCTGCCGCGAAATTTTCCTGCCCGCCCTTCTTCATTATTTTCCTGTCTTCAATTTTCCTGTCTTTTCATTCCCATTTTTCTGTCCAAAAATTTTTCTGTCAGTTCCCCCTTAAAGTCGCCATTGCCTGAACTGGCTGCATCTTGCGAAGTCCATTCTGCGGCATTGATGCGAAGGGTCATACCACATTGCGGACACGGAATTGTTCTACAAACGCTTTTAAAACCTGGTGAAGAGTCCCGACCGTCTCACCGGACCGAATTGATTTATCTCGAATCTCGCAGACCAACTTATTGACCGCCTCGATCCTCCTGGTCCGCTCATCGCCATTGGCCTCCGCAATCCAATCGAAGATCGCTTTGACCAGTTCCTGCCAGTCCGGCACGCCGGCCTGATGGCAGATTTCGGATAGCTCACGTTTGAGCAACAGCTCGTCCGCTGCCGCAGATCCCAAATCAGTCGCGACGCGCGGCACGGCCGAACGCCCTAACGCTTTGCCCAGGAGCTTCCGCAATTTGCGGGTGGCCACGGAGCGGTCCAGTTCGGGCGCCGAAAGGCAGTAGCTCACTCGGTCGTCTTCGCACAAATGAGCTGTGGCCCCCGCTGCTCCGACCGGCATCGCATCAAAGCGCGCGCTTCCCCAGGCCGGCGCCATGCTCGGCTGCATCAACTCGTGCGTGGCCACAGCCACTTTCTCAGCTTGATCCCATGCAATGAACGCCGTAAGCCGGCAAATCAGGTTGCTTTCGGTCGAAAGGGCGATGGCCTGTTTGTCTTTCCCTTCGGCCATGAGGCGCGCGATTCGAGACTTGCACCAATGCAGATAAGGCGCGTCGTTCGAGGCGCGCTGCTCCTCGAACCGAATTTTGACCGGCTTCAACGAAGCGCTCCGAGCTGTTAGTTCGAGGCGGCTGCCTTTCGAGCAGCGCGCGCTCAGATAGTGAATCTGCCCCGCGTAGAGGTTCGGGATTGTGGCATCCGCCGCTTCCCACCCATCTGACAGTTTGAGATCGAGCAGGACGGGCTGGCCGAGCGTTTGGCCGAGGGCCGTCACGGCCTTTTGGATATCATCTCGTGGATTCAGCGAATGGAACGTGCCGCCCTGCTGCCGGCTCAGGGCCTGCAACAACGAATCATTCAGCACCACATCAATGCCGAAGCAGTGCGTGGGAAAGTTGGACTCCGGCTTCATCAACTCGAGAATCGCATCTTCATTCGCGATCTGCGCATCCGTGATCAGGATGAGATTCCTTGGACAATTCGCGGAGTGTTTGGCGGCGACATCAAGAACGTGTTTCAGCGCGGACCGCAGTTCTGTTCCGCCGTCGGTGCCGATCTTCGCGATCCCTTGGAACCTGCTGTCGCCCAGCAGTCCCTGGGCGCTCACCGGCCCTTCCGCGAAATCCTGAAAACGGCTTTCGAAGAAGGTGACCATTACCCGGTCGTCGGGCCGCAACACTTTCACGCAACTCAGCAACGCTTCGGCCGCCTTGTTCCATTTCTCGCCCTGCATACTACCCGAGCGATCCACCAGGAAATAGAAATCCACCGGCGCCCGTCCCTGCGGCGCCTCCTTCGGCGCCCGAATTTCAAGCAGCGCGTAGGTCCCCGCCACTTTGTCTTTCACTTTATCGTTCACTTTGTCTTTTTGCTGAACCCACACCCTCGAAACCACCGCCTCCGCCTCCTTCTCCTTCCACCGGAGCACAAAATCACGATCCGGCAAATCCCCTTTATCAGAAAGACTCACCCGCAACTCCTGCCCAACTCGGTTCACCGCAACCGGATGGCTCGGCGACGAAACCTCGTTCTCATCCACAAATTGCCCATCCAGCGTCCCACGCACCTCGATGTACGCGGCATCCGGATGTTCCCCATCAATTCTGACCGGCGTAATGCGCGAAGCGTCCGGCACCTCGTCAGTGTCATCCACGATCCCCTTGCCCTTATTCGAACGCAGTAGCGGTTTGCCAGGAATGTAGCGAATGCCCGGACAAAACGGCACCTCGATGGACGGCATGTCAGCCAGAGAACGCAACGTCTGAAAGTACTTCAGCCGGATCACCACCATGTCCCCGGACTGCACATTACCCAAGCTAAGCGTGAACAAATTGTCCCGCTCGCTTTCGACAAGGGCCGTGCGATGCCCCGCGGCTTTCTTTTCCGACGCGAGCTTCCGGGCCTCCTGACGCTCGCGAACCTGCGCGCGGATCGTGCGCCCATTTATATCCGCCTCGCAGAAATAGACCGATGCATCCGCGGGCAAGGGAAACAAATATTCACAATCCAATGGCTTCTCATTTTCCTGGCGGAAAATCTGGGTCATGGACACATCGGCCACGCCTGAGAGCACCGAGAAATCGCACTCGACGCCTTTGAGCGGCAGGATGGTTCGTTTGGACTCTATAATGGCAAACAGTCCGAACGGTTCGGACCTTGGAACTGGCAGTGCTGGTATTCGGGATGGTTTGATTCTCATATATTACCCTTTTCTATTCGATTCTTTTTAACCGCGAATGAACGCAAATAAACGCGAATTCACTTAATCTTTGTAGCAGCCGACGTGAGGAGGCTCTGAACTCTCTGGCACTCTGGCGTAGTTCTGGAGTTCCCGCCCCTGGCCGTTCGCGTTCATTCGCGGTTTCTCATCTTAGTTTTTCTCTAAGGCAGCCGATTCGTTTTCCGGCCTTGCGGACCGAAGCAAATTGTTGATTTTCTCGATAATAGCCCGTGGCAGATGCCGATTCTCCCGCGAAACGAGCAGAAACTCCGACTCTAGCGGCACCACAGCCCACGATTCCGTGGCAGTTGGCGCTAAAAAGGGAGGAGCGATCGAGATGACGGCTCTGCCTTTTTTTGCGACCTTTTTCTCCAGGGCCACAAGATCTTCCAGGCTTTTGCCATAAAGCTCGTCCCGAATCTTCCGCAGCGGCAATCCCTGCGCCTGGAACAGGCGAATCGCAATCAATTGCAACCGATGTTTGTTCGAAAACGTTTTCACATAATTGCCGAGCGGCGGGTCCAGTAATCCCAGTGTCCGGTAGTAACGGATATTCCGCTCCGTTATCGCTTCGGCGGCCTGGCCATTTGCCGGATGGACGTGGTGTTCCTCGCACCACTCCTGAACCGCCCCCGCCAGCTCTTCCAAACTGAATTCCTTACTCATACGGAGAATTTAACATCTGACAGTGTTACTGTCAACAGAAAAAGAAAATTTTTTTAACCACGGATGAACCCAGCGCGGCCTAGCCGCACCAAATAGTTAAATAGGTTAAATGAGTTAAATGGTTAAATGGGTTACAAAGTAACCTTGGGAAAATTTGCGCGGCTTGAGAAAACTTCTATACATAGTAGTACGGATGGACACGGATAAAAAGCTTCAAAATTCAAGCTCTAAGCTCCAAGCAACGAATCGGCCGATTGCCGGGGGACAGGAATGGAGGCTTTCTCAGCGTCTGGAGTTTGATGTTTGGAGTTTGAAGTTTCTTCCGAACTAGTATAGGATTGGTCTGCGCGTCGAATGAGCCCGAGTCCAAGTACCGGCTTTGAGATCTTTGTGCCGGGGCGTCAGGACTTATTCGCTAGACGAACCCTAATCCCGCTTGCGGGAGCGCCTGATCTCGTTTGGACTTCGACGCGCATTCTTTTTAAGCGGCACCCGTAGCTCAATTGGATAGAGCATTTGACTTCCGATCAAAGGGTTCCAGGGGTTTGAAAGCACACCTGTCTGTACTCGTGAACAGAACTATTGCAGGTCCGCCAATTCTGTCTTAGTGTTTCGCCATGATGAGAAGGCTGACAGAGATTCGCGTCCAGGACGGATACCGGATCTGGGTTCGGTTCGACGACGGGGTCGAGGGTGAAGTAGATTTTTCCAAAAAACCTCGCACTGGGGTCTATGCGAGTTGGCAGGATTACGAATATTTCCGCCGGGCGCGCGTAGGTGAATTTGGCGAGCTTGTATGGGACAACCAGGTTGATTTTTCGGCTGATTCGCTTTGGCGCATGGTCACTGGGCACGCGCCCGAAGAAAAGGCCCAGCCGACCGCCGAAACCAAGGCGTATGCCTGAACTCAGCCGGTTTCTTGGCATCGTCATCAGAATGTATCGCGACGAGCATCCGCCACCCCATTTTCATGCGATTTATGGCGAGTTTTTCTGCTCAAATTTCCATCAGGAATCCAGCGATCATTCAAGGGAAGCTGCCGGCTAGAGTCCTTGGCTACGTCACCGAATGGGCTGTGCTGCACGAACAGGAATTAGCGGGTTGCTGGGAGGCAGCTCAAAGCGACCGGCCGGTCGGCAAGATCCCGCCGCTGGTGTGAGATTTGGCCGCCGGTTTCTCGATCTTGGGCACCCGTAGCTCAATTGGATAGAGCATTTGACTTCGGATCAAAGGGTTGCAGGTTCAAGTCCTGCCGGGTG
>PSRM01000328.1 GCA_003176045.1 Verrucomicrobiota bacterium
CGCTTCGAGCTCTTCGATCGTTTCGGCGCCGCAAATTTCTATCCGACAATAGGAAGCGCGGTGGATGCCTATCTGGAGGAGCATGCAATCGAATGGAAGCCTTGAGCCTGCGTCGTTGTCCTTCAACAAAGGACCAGCAGACTCCGAAGGCGCACCGGGCAAGTGATAACCCTCAGCGACCGGATTTCTGCATGTCGGAGTGACACGAAAATGGCGCTGACCGGCAGTCCATTGCGGTATGCCAAAAGCCCCGGACACGTCTTAAAGCGGACTGTCTTAATCAGAGCGCCATCCCCCAACCAACGCGATGCTCGATCGCGAACCAAGTCCGCCACAGGACCTTCCCCTTGCACGGATATTGGGCCCTGACTCAAATCGGAGCCGTCGCACACGAGCGTGGCATCGTTCGACAGCACCTCCATCAGTCCCGCGGAATCGCCCTGAGTCGCGGCTTGCAGGAATCGGTTGAGGACTTGTTCTGCGTCTAACGGCAAAACCTCGTAGCGGGGGCGTCGAGTGGCCACCGCCTCACGCGCCCGCCGCAGGATCTGGCGGCAGTTTTCCTCGCTTTTGTCCACAACGGCCGCGATTTCTTCGTATTCGCAGTCGAACACCTCCCACATCAGAAACACCACTCGTTCCAGAGGCGAAAGCGCTTTGAGCATCACCAGGAAGGCCTCGGAAAGTGACTCCGCCAGACGCGAATGAGCCTCGGCGTCGCCGTCTAGCTCGGACTCGATGGCCTCCGGCACGGCCGAGCCGAAAGTCTCCTCGCGTTGAACGCGAGCCGACTGAAGATGCTTCAGGCAGAGGCGCGTCACGGTGGTGGTCAGGAACGCCTTCGGCACCCGGACCTGGGACTCATCTGTTTTTTCCCAGCGCAAGTAGCATTCCTGGACCATGTCTTCAGCATCCGCCGTGTTGGCGAGGATATGGCTGGCAACGACATAGAGATAGGGCCTTAGCCCGATGAATACCTCATGCTTGGTGGGGAGTTGAGAGGCGGCTTGCATAATCCTGGCCAGTGGCGGATTTCGATTATAGTGATTTCAAGTACTGGATCAAATCACTTTTTTCTCCAGCAGTCAGGTTCAATCCAAACGTCGTATTGTAATGTTCTACCACGGCGCTCAAGTCCGTGAACCGGCCGTCATGATAGAAGCCGCCTTTGGTTCTGGTAAAGAGGCCGCCCAGCGGCGTGGTGCGGTAACGCTTGTCGGGAGAGCGATTGGCCTGGAAATCGTCAATGCCGATTTCTGCTGGGGTGTGTTGGTTCCAACCAGGTTCTGTGAACAACGGCGGCACATGGCAGCTCGCACAGTTGGCTTTGCCCGCGAATACAGCCTTGCCTCGGACTGCGGCGCTCGCGTCAAAGCTGCCGCGCGGCGGCTTTGGCACGGGCAGGGCGAGCTGATAAAACTGCAGCGATGCCAGCTTGCTGGTGATCAGGTCTTCGTCGGCTTTCACATTCGCAAAACCGAGCCGGGCAGCAACCGGGAAATTGGTGTCGTTGAGGCGCGGATCGAAAAACCGGCCTTTGCCTTGCATTTCCAGGTTGGCCACAAAAGCATTCCAATACGGGACCGAGCCCCAACCGCCGTAGGTGTGGAGATTGACTCCTCCGAGTCCGAACGCCGCAGGCAGCAGTGTGGCGGCCGGGCCGTTCGGGCCAAACGCCTTTCCGTCCATCAGCAGTTCTGCATCGAATTTGCCCGGACCCCAGCTCTGCAGGACCTGCCGCACGGTGGCTTCATCTACTTGCAATGCATTCGCCAACGGGGAAAGATTCGGAGCCAGGCTGATAATGGCGCCGACGTTCAAATCGCGGTTAGGCCAGCCGTCCAGCCGGTGTCCAATGCCGGGCGCAAACGAGTTGTCCACAGTCGAGTGGCAAAGCGCGCATTGTATCCCCATCGAGCTGAGGCGCTGCTGTTGATCAAAGACGCCCTTCACGCCAACAACCGCATTGAGCTGCAGTAAAGCGACCGTGGTCGCCGGCGAATTGAGGTCCACCTGCCCGGCGGCCAACTGCTGCTGCAGCGTATAGGGTAACGCCTCGACATCCACCTTGAGCCCCACCGCCAAGGCCGTGGCCGGGCTGACGCCGGGGCCGACGCCGCCCAGATTCGCCCCGGCAATGGCCTGGTGCAATTTGAGAGCGTCGCCCCAGAATGCCTGATCGCCAAACGTGTCATACCGGAAAATCCTCCGGCCTTCCTCCACTTTGGATAAAGCATTCAGCTCCGTCGAATATGACAGCGCTGCCGAAACAGCCTGCGGCGCCCCGCTTGGCTGGGCAGACCCAGTAAGAAAGCCGCTAACCATTAAGACAGGAATTAGCCCTGTCGTTGCCACTGCAATAATACGAATTCTTTTTCTCATATCATACTCCTGACCTGTTGAGGGTTTATTCAAATAGATACATTAGACCCGCCGTTTGTGACAAAGCGCGGCAGATTTCTGCTAAAAAATCTTCGCAAGCCAACTATATTAGGCGACAAGTCTTTTTTTAGACGCCAGGTCCGCGCTTGACCGACGGCTTCGAAGCGCGCGACCACTTGGCGCTGTTCCGATCTGTCCGAAAATTCTCCTTGCAATACATAGCATCACAATGTATAGTATTGCCATGCTTGCAAAAGAACTCGTGGCCGCTTCGACTGAGCCGCTCATCCTCTCGCTCCTGGTCAAGGGCGAAAGCTATGGGTATGCGCTCATCCAGGAAGTCAAACGCCTTTCCGGCGACAAGATCGAATGGACCGACGGCATGCTCTATCCGGTCCTGCACCGCATGGAACGCGAGGGCTGGATCCAGTCGCGCTGGGGTGAGGCTGAAACCGGGCGCAAACGCAAATACTACTCGCTAAAAAAAAATGGCCAGAAGGCTTTGAAGGAACAACGCGACCAGTGGGTGACTGTGTCCAAGGCTCTCCAACAACTGTGGAAGGAGCAATATGTTTAATCTCAACCAGGCCATTGCGGAATGGCGGCGGCAAATGGCGTCGGCTGGTATCACATCGGCCGAGGTGCTGGACGAGTTGGTAAGCCATCTGCGCGATGATGTCGAGGAACAGGTGCGGACGGGTGCCAACGCAGAAAAGGCTTTTGCCTCAGCCGTCCGGCGCATTGGGCCGGCAGCGGCACTGAAAACGGAGTTCGCCAAATCCGGCCCGCCCAAAGGCGCCTGGCGCCGGCGTTTCTGGCAAACTTTTTACTACGCCTGCGCCGCAACCACCGTCATGGCTGACCTCTGGACTTTGGTCTCTTTCGAGTTGAGCGCCTCGGAACGCGTGGCCGGAGCGGGTGTCGTCGTCGCCCTTGCCTGGTATCTGTTGCGACGGCCCTTCCTGGCCTGGTGGACCGGCGGCGTTGCCCGCACTCGACTTCTGTCTGCAATGAAAGCCGTCGCCAGCATCGTGCCAATCTGGACATTATGGGCGAACCTGACCGCCTTCCGGGTGATCCACATCGAAGTCGGCGTCATTCCAGCGATGATCTTATGGTCCTTGTGTGCGGCATTCGCCCTTACAGGTTTAGCCTGCGGCCTCAACGACCGTTACGGAGATGGCGGCTCCGGTGGTTGGTCGCCGCCCTTCTACCTTGTGCCCGTTCCCATCCCTCCTCAGCGTCCCTGTCCGCCTGAGTTCGAGATTTCAGTTCCTCCCGCCAGCGCTTTCACCCCAATTGCTGGCAAGGCGCTCGAAGCCGCCCGTGAGGAAGCCCTGCGCCTGGGCCACGACTACATCGGAACCGAACATGTGCTCCTTGGCCTGCTTAGATTCGCAGGGGATGCCGTTGCCCAGGTTCTCGATCGCAGCCAGACCCACCGCGACGCCGTGCGCAGGGAAATCGAGCGCCTGGTTTCCCCGTTGCCCGCGCTCCCCGCCTCCAGCTTGCCCCCGCTTACCCCACGCGCGCGCAAAGCGCTCCGATTCGCTCGAGCCGAAGCCGCCGCGCTCAAACACCCCTTGATCAGCCCCGAGCATGTCCTTCTGGGTCTGTTGATTGAAGGCAGCGGCGTGGCCGCCCTGGCGCTCATGAAGCTGGGCGTTCGGGTCAAACCGATGCGTGCCGAGATTTCCGCAATCCGGGCACGCTGAGCGCGCCTAATGCGCAAGCTCCAGTTCATCGTGGACAAAATCAATCAGCCAATCGGTCATTCCTCGCGGGTCAACCCCAAACAACACCCGGAACCACCCCGCCTGCCACCTGACAATCGAACGCCGCAAGCCCTTGCCTATGATCTAATATCAGTCTAATATTAGCCCATGAAGACTTGCAGCCTAAGCGAAGCAAAAAGCCGGTTGGGCAAACTGGCCGATCAAGCCCTAAAGGGCCAGCCGACCGTCATTCCGCGGGGAGGGAAACTGGTCATTTTGCAAGCTTATGAATTGCCGATCCACTCTGACGAGTTCGATGCTGCTATCCAATCCGGGAAGGACAGCCCGCATCGGCAATTGACTCGCAAGGTTCTGGCGGAGATCTGGTCTGAAGGGCGCCAACGAGCCCGCATGGCGCAGTGAATGTGCTTATCAGCAAGCGGGCCGAGGCGGATCTGGCTTGTATTATGCTTACATCCTTCTTCGTCGCGATCTGGGCACGGCTGAACGCTTTCGAATTCGAGCAGAACTGGCGCTCAAACTTCTGAGGCAGCATCCGTTGATTGGGCCGCACCCCGCTTGGGCCACCCGCCACCGCCTGCTCCGTTTCTGGGTCATCAGCCGCACGAAATTCATCATCTACTACGAGTTGAGCGAAGAGACTGTTTCCATCGAGCGAGTCCTGGATGGCAGGCGCGATGTCCACCGAATTATGGAACTCGGGATCGAAGATCCTGAAGTGCCGGAAGTCTAATTCACAAGTCAAGCGTGCTTGCTTCCGGCAGGGCCGCAGACTATCCTTGGACGCCTCGATTCCGACCCGTTATGCAGCTCAAGAAATTCCTGATCTTGACCCAACTGCTCCTGGCCTCTGCGATAGCACAGTCCCAAGTTACAGACAATACCTTGTCTGAATTACGACAACGTATTGTCGCAATTGTATCGCAACCTCAGTTCGATGGTGCCATGTGGGGTGTGCAGATCATTTCGCTGGGCTCCCAGAAAACCGTCTTCGAAACCAATGCCCACAAGCTATTCAGCCCAGCGTCGAATTCGAAACTTTATACCGTGGCTCTGGCTTTGGATCGCTTGGGGCCGGATTTCCGCATCAAGACCTCGCTATTCGCTAAATCGAAGCCGAACAAACGCGGCACGCTCAGTGGGGACTTGATCATTTATGGCCGAGGCGATCCGTGCATCAACGCCAGGTTACATGGGGGTGACATTTTCCAGGCACTCGAACCTTTGGTCGCCGCACTCACCAATGCTGGCGTAAAACGAATCAAGGGCGATTTAATCGCCGACGACAGCTTCATCCGTGGGCCAGAATTTGGTTCTGGCTGGTCGTGGGAGGATCTGGAATTCTCGTACGGAGCTGAAATCTCAGCGCTGACCATTAACGATAATGTGCTGGAAGCGTATGTTTCGCCAAGTGATAGCTTGGGCAAGGCTTGCAGCGTGAGGTTACGGGACTGGGCGCTCCCTCACGGTCGCGCCACTGTTCGCGTCGGCGAGATGCCGGCCCTGGTTTTCAGCAACTACACTGTCACGGCAGAGTCCGGTTCGCGCCGGTCCATTCATTTCTACCGGCCTCTGAAGCAGAACGTGGTTTATGTGAGCGGTCAAATGCCCTCGGGCGGAGGCACTTATACCAATGAGGTAACCTTGAGCAATCCCGCGGGACTTTTTGCCAGGCTTTTCCGAGAAGCGCTGGCTCGGCATGGGATCAAGATTGGTGGCAGAATTCGCACCGTGAACTGGCTGGATCGCCAAATTGAACCGCTGGACCCTGCCAGCATGGTGGAGTTGGGATATATGGAGTCCCTGCCCATGCGTGATTTGGCTCGGGAAGTGCAAAAGCCGTCCCAAAACCTCTATGCCGACCTCCTCCTGGCCCAAGTAGGCGAACAGAGCCGGCAGCACTTGGCATCTCCCGGCGAAGCGGAAACCACTGGACGCCGCACGCGCATTCGAGGAAACGAGGCAACCTCCGAAGAATTGGGTTTGGCCGAATTGACCAATTTTCTTGGCCGCGTGGGGATCAAAAGCAGCGAAACCATCTTCGAAGAGGGGTCCGGCCTTTCACGAAACAACCTAACAACACCTGCCGCCACGATTCAATTGCTTGAGTACATGGATAAAAGCCAGTGCGGCGGACCCTTTAAGGAGTCGCTGCCTATCGCAGGAGTGGACGGGACGCTCAGAAATCGCATGAAAGGGACCCCCGCGGCCGGAAACGTCCGCGCCAAGACCGGTTCATTGCTGTGGTCGGCCGCTATTTCGGGATTTGTCACCACCGCCGCGAGTGAACGCCTCGCTTTTTCCATTATGTTGAACCGATATCATCAATCCGGTCCAGGCCAATCGGCCAGGGAAGAATTGGATAAAATCGTGGTTCTTTTGGCCCGTTTTCAGGGGAAAACGGGAGAATAATAGGAGCTGCGGATCCGCACTTTCCGGCCGTTGCGGACGAGGCCGTCCGCAACTCCGAGAAAGAGTCATTTTGTCACATAGGCCTAAAGGCCCATTTTTACGCCCAAATTTCGTTCGAAATTTCGCTTCCCTTTTTTCGGGGTTTTACCGTAAAGTCCCGGCGTGGCGGAAATCGTCGAGTTTGTTAATCGGGGCTCCCTCTCGATCACACCTGGTATGGTCGAGAAGGTGCTACGCCATTTGCCGCAATGGAAACTGGAATTCACACAGATTTATGAGCCTCTGTTTCCGCACCTGGTAGATCAACTCGAGTTCCTGGCGGACGCCGTAGAGGACACCGCCGAGGGGGCCTACAAGGATTTGCCCTACGCTGCCTTCTCCCAGGCGGTTTTTGCCCTGATCTATGCCCACAAGAAAGTTGGGATCATCCCCGATTCAGTTCTGAGTATGGGGCGAGCAGATGATTCAAGTGTCGTACGCGCTGTTCTCATCCAAAATGAGAAGGCTTTTGCCATTTACGCCGCGAACCAGAACCTGGATTGGACCAGGGTCACGAGCCAACCCTGACCCTAAGGGTTAACTAAGTTAAATAGGTTAACTAAGCTTAATTGGGGAAGCAGGTGCCGTTTTTTGCCTCAATTAACTTAATTAACCTAATCAACCCAATTAACTATTTCTCGGATAAGCAGCTTGTTTCGAGGAATTGGCGGAAAGTCCGGTGGGCTTTGAGCACAGCATCGTGGGGCAATTCGGTGAAAATGAAGATCGGCTGGCAGGCCTTCAAATCATTGGACTGGATGGCACTCTCTTTTCCAGCCCAAAAGGCGGTTTTCCTGTCCTTCAGCAGCCCCATGAGTTTTTCGGTTTCCTCCTTGGTGCCGCCGTGCTCAGTATAGATGTTGAGAAGCCGGCCGTGGTAGCGGTCAAACCAGGCTAAAAACTGCTCAGTCTCGGCATACAGGGCATCGAAAAGCCAGACCTCGCGCACGTGATCGCTCAGCCCGCCGTGATCCACGATCGCACCCATTACACGATAGCCGCCGCTATGGCCTGAAAGGACAATCTTTCCCAACTCGAATTCCGTTCTCTTGAGTGAGGACTTTTGGCGCAGCGTTTCCATAGTTTCAGAAACGAATCGCTTGAACCCATTGGTATCCTCCAGCTTTCCCCCGAACGAATCGGAGGCGTTCCGCGGCCCCTGGGGAATGACCAGGATCGCGTTGCGTTTGCTCTCAACCAGTTGCTCGATGAGTTCATACTTCTTCAAAGCGGCCGTAACGTTATTGTCCCAGCCATGAAAATGGACCACTAAATCTATCTTGCCCGTTTCATGGAAGCCTTTTGGGATGAAGATCGCCACAGTGCTGTCCGAATAACTTTCCTTCGCTGAAAAGAATTCGTCTTTGTACTTATGGCCATCGGCCCGCGCGGGATGAGGAAATGGGGCAGTCTGAAACTGCGTGATGATCAACTCGCCTGAAGCGGCGTAGCGCTCAGCCAGGTTTTCGGCGTGGGTGAGAGGGGCTAAACTGGTGGCAAGGAGAAGCACCAACAAAACCTCCATGGCTATCCATCTAACCTTTAGAATAATCCGAAGCGAACAGTTCATTGTTCTAGTCT
The DNA here is from genome assembly GCA_003176045.1 of Verrucomicrobiota bacterium. Taxonomy (GTDB): domain Bacteria; phylum Verrucomicrobiota; class Verrucomicrobiia; order Limisphaerales; family UBA8199; genus PSRM01. Next base: position 8,151 of record PSRM01000328.1, read on the forward strand.
GCCAATACCTTGGAGGAACTCAAGGTTATCGGCCAAAGCAGCCTCTCCCAGCGGTTTTGAATGGCAAGAACCCGCTCGCTTTCTTGCCAACGTTTGCTACAAACATGGCGCTTGCGCTCGCTACCGTCCATTATGCGTTGTAACCGTGATTGCAAGAAACTCGTCTGCCTTATCAACATTATGAAATCCTATTTCCAACAAATCGGAGCTGTCCTTATTTTTCTTGGCCTGACTCTCACGCTGTCTGCCGGGCCCTCGCCAGCGGGCGACCTGCTGCACCATGCGTATGCCACGTTGGAGCGCGCCGACCACGATTACAAAGGCCACCGGCACGAGGCGATGAAGCAAATCGAAGCCGCCGCGAAGCTTTTGGGTGTCAACCTACATGGTGACGGCAAAGGCCATGAAAAACAGGGGTTGTCCGATGAACAGCTCCGCGCCGCTCTGGGCATGCTGGAGCAGGCCCGCGGCGAGGTGAAGGGCAAAGCGCTTCATCATGTGGACAACGCGATCAAGCAAATCCACATCGCATTGAAGATTAAGTAGGTAAAGGACAAAAGGAACCGCTGGACTAGACGGATTTCAGAGCCTCCTCACGTCGGCTGCTACAAGTTAAGAATTACCTCGGGCAGAGAGCGCGCCAGGCGTCTATTGAACGCGCCAGATGCTATCGTACAGACACTCACCGTGCTCATCTTGTAGAACCCCGGCTCTTCCTGACCACTGACTCTGACTTCAAAATGCGAAGGCGGGTCGAAGCCGTTTTTCAGTATCGAGTGATCCAGCAACCTGCGTCCCCGTCACTCCCCTTCGATGCCTCGTCGCGCCGTAGTCAGACGCAGGCGGGCCGACCCTCTCCCGCTAATGCACGCTCATAAACGCTAATCTCTTTGCGTCTTTGCAACTTTGCGTCTTTGCGTTAAATCATGGGCACTGGAAAAAATGACCTGGCCCGCGACCTTGATTTCCACTTCGACCAGATACTGCTTGAGCGCCGGCCAATCAGGTTCGAGTCCCAGGCCGGGTTGATCTGGCACGCGGACCTGGCCGTCGGCGTTGGCTTGCAGTTTTGTAGCGGTGAAATCGCGGGCCAGCGCCGACGGCTCGAAGGGGTACTCGCATAGGTCGTCGGTTTCCATCCCCGCGTAAGGTTGAAGGGACGCGCTCAAAGCAAGGTGCGTGGTGAAGGTATGATTGACGAACCGCACGCCTTTGGTGCCCGCGTAATCGGCGATTTGTTTGGCCGTGGTGATGCCGCCGATGCGCCCGGTGTCAATCTGCACGTAACCCAGCCCGGCGTAATCAATCATGCTTTTCGCCTGTTGAAAATTGTGGCAGCCCTCGCCGCCCGCGAGCTTCACCTTCGAGCTGCGCTTCGACAATTGCCGGTATGCTTCCAACGCCCCCGAGACAAACGGTTCTTCCAGCCACAGGGCGCGACACTCTTCCAAAGCCTGCAATCGCTTCTCGGCGGCACCCGTGTCGTCACCCCAAACCGTGCCGGCATCCACAAGCAACGCCGCCTCGGCGCCCAAACCTTCACGGGCTGCGCGGACGTGGTCGGCATCCAGCTCGACCGTGCCATGGCCATAAGGTCCCCACCCAAACTTGGCGGCCCGGAACCCGGCGTGGACTGCTTGCTGCGCTCGGCGAAGCGTCGTTTGTGGGTCGTCCCCAAACAATTGCGACGCGTAAGCGGTTTTAGGAAAAGCGCGTTCGTAACCCAGCAGCCGCCAGATCGGTTCCCCCAGCTTTTTGCCCAGCAAATCCCACAACGCGATGTCAATGCCGGAAAGGGTGTGGTCCGCTTGCAGCAAATCGAAGCTCTGCGCGCGCACCAGTGCGTTGATGCGCCGGATGTCGTCCACGCTCTCCAGCCGTTGCCCTTGCACCGAAACGCTTATCGGTTTGCAGGCGCTATGCGACATGGGACAGTTCCAACTGGCAATGGAAACCAGGGGAGACGCCTCGCACTCGCCCCACCCGGCGCAGCCGCCCGCTTCAACGCGCACGAGCAGCGCGTCCTGACTGCCGTCGCCAATGTCCCGGACAACCGGCAGCGACAGATAGTAAAAATCCACCGAATCAATTTTCACGCGCTACCGGCAATTATGACTGTTGAACTTGAAAAGGCCATTAAGTTAAACAGGTGACAACAGATCGCGACAGAGCGGGGCGGGAGCGTGGTAAGAACAAAAAAAACCGTCCAATAGCGTCAAATCACATCAGTTTTTCTATTGATAGAGCATTGGAGAGGCAGCAAAATAAGGCATGAGGCGCAGGCGCCCGCTGGCTCACAAAGATGCATCAGCCAGACGGCAGGGTCGAGTGGTTGTTCTGTTTTCGCTTTGCCTCATCAGCTTGAGCGCCTTGGCGGATTCGCACGACGAAATCGTTTATCGCCGGTTTAGCCGCACGCCGAAGCCCACGCCCATCCACTACGAGTTCGATATGAAATTTGTCGAACTCAGTCGTCCGGCCATCCAGCGGGACGTCGAGAATGGAAATGCTATCTTTACGTTTGAGGGGTTGGGGAATCGTCGCATCTGGAAGCTCCCAAAGTGCCCCATGTTCAGTGAATGGCCCGCGTTTGGAGACAGCCTGTCGGTAAGCGGGGGAACGAACGTGTCCAGCGCAGACACTTCCGGATGTGTCTGCCAGGCTGAGGAACTCGAGGTGAACGGGCGTTGGAAGAGGTATTTTGGCTGGATTGGGAGCCATGGGGCAACCGTTGTCCCCGCCGAGCAGATCTACCTGTGGTATGAGTACTCGGCTCCATCCGGTCTTGGGTTTGAATGGAAACGTCTTCCTGGTGGCACCGATTGGGGCATGCTGGCCCCGGACGTGCATTTGGTGAACGGGAAATACTCAAGGAAACAGTTGAATCCCGGAGACCCATTACCGATCAACATACGGGTCCGGAACAGATGCGGCGTTGCCAAGAAGGTGGTGGGCGAGATTTATCGAGGAACTGCCAGCGGTGGGCCTGCGCTCCGGCTAGGTGTCACTCTGCATGTTGCCTGGGCACCGTTCGAGCCGAGAACACCTGACCGGTACTATCCACGGTCGGAAGATTTTCGGGACTTGCAGCCAGAGGGCCAACGTAACTTCAAGAGTGTGGAGGAGGGGCCAGTACTTGAGCCAGGCGAATCGGCCGAGGGGGCGACTTTCGATCTGAGGAATTGGTTTAGTTGTGATCGTCCCGGTTACTATAGTTTTGCTTTTGAATTCAATCCTGCGGAGCTTGGCTTAGACAAGGAGACGAAGTTCGGACCCGGAGTTTACATCCCATTCGAAATCGGAAAATCTCCGCCGAAGCTTTCGGCGGAGGAACTCAACAAGACAATCCCTGCTTTGGGCGGGCCTGGGGTTGAGGCCAAGCTCAAAACTCTGATCCGCGAAGCGCTTGCGCATCCGGCGGCTACAGAAGCGAAAGCAACCGGTTTGGTGAACAGCCCGTTGCAATGGGCTGAGCCCATCAACGGTCTTTCTGCGAGGATCGTTCATTTCGATTTGAACGGGTATCCGGGCTTGGCAGCATTTGTAGAACTCAAGAACTTGACGAACCGAGACATGGAATTTCCGTATTCCAATGGCCGCGGGCGGGGCGCGTTTGGTTTTGAGCTCTACACCAAATGTGGCAGCCAGCCCTGGAATCGCGCTGACTGGTTTGCCAAGAATGGACGCGATGGTTCCTCAAGCACAACCAACGATCTCCAGCGCAAGGCCGAAACCGTGACCTTGGGCCCCGGCCAAACTGCTCTAGCTTGCGTGTACGGGGATATCTCCGATCAAATCAGTGATGCCAGTCACGTAAAAATGTGGATTCGGAATTATGCGGGCAACGGTCAGTCCCTATGGCGGGGAGAGATTGAGACAGCCGCATGGCCAACGCGCCCCAACAGAGAACTGCTGAAACGCTACGCACATACTCAGCCGATGCCGAATTACGCGCCCGAATTTAACCGGGAAACTCAGCTCTTGGACAATTTTGGAGATGAATCAGAAGTGGCTGGGTTGAGTGTGTATAACGGCCAGCTTTTAAAAACGTTTGAGATTTATTCGTTGAACCAACTGAGTGAACGACTCGACAAGATGATGCAAGAGGAAAGGGACCTGCCGATGAAGCTGCTCCTGGCTTCGGAGGGCATGGCTGCTGGAAACGTGGACGCCGTCCTGTTCACTTTGGCATGCATGAAAAGCACCGACTATAAAGTCGCGTGGAATACGCAAACCGCATTATGGCTGGCGCTAAACCGCTATAAAAGCAATCCGCCTACGTGGCTCATAGAGCTGGTCAAAGCGGTTCTCTCTGATGATCGTTGCGTGACCGGCTCCGAAAAGGTGGGGTTTTCCAACGACCGGCTCTTCCGAATGTCGGAGATGCCAGATATGGAGCAAAGATTAATAGGTGCATTGGGGGATTTGAAGTGCACAAACGCGACGCAGTTTCTAATCAGCCGCGCGAGGGAAACCGGCGGCAACCTCGGAGCTGTTATTGCTCTGGGAGAGCTCGGCGACTCGAAAGCGATACCCGTCTTGATTGAGCTGGTGAGGCAGGCGGGCCCGAAGGTCAAAAATGAAAGAGGGTCGCCCCTCGACGGCACTCTCTTGCGACCTGTGATCGCGTTGGGGAATCTCAAGGCGAAAGAGGCCGTGCCGCTCTTGTTGAAATATATCCAATATCCCGACGTAATTGAAGCACTGGAAAAAATAGGCGATGCGCAGGCGGTTCCTGCGCTGGAGCAACTGGTCGCGTCAGGAGGCGCGCTGAAAGACACTACTTTGGAGAACGATCTAGAGCTTCAACAGCGTCGCCTTGCGGCAGCAAAAATCGCATTGGCGAGTTTGAGAGGCCGTGACCGGACTCTTGAACTGTGCAGCCTCCTTACAGATCCATCATTCGGGCAGTATGAACGCAGAGCAGTGGTGTGGCGGTTGGGCGACAAGCCCGACGCCCGGGCGGTCCCATATCTGGCAAAAGCGGTTAGCTCGGATCCGAGTGGCGCCGTGGTGAATCAGGCGATTGCCGTTCTGAGTGGCTTCAGATTTAAGTCGGCCGTAGATGCGCTGATTGCTGGATTTGATGCGGATTTCAATGGGAAGAATGACTGGAAACGCGCCTATAAGCCCGAAATGTTCAGAGGTAATATCGCGGAGAGCCTTCGCTCTGTAACCGGTCAAAGTTTAGGACCAAGTAAAGAGGAATGGCAGAAGTGGTGGCAGGAGCACCGGAATGCGGTTCCCGGGTTGCTCTGATCAACTTCATTCCGCATGAACTGTTAGGGACCTCATCCGCATAGCGTTCAGTGCATTTGCCGGCAAAGGTGTCAAACCGGAGTTTACTTTGTAATCAAACTCACTTCGTTGAAGCGCATCCTAGTTTCTGTTCAGTTCGGCAGTTGGGAATCACGCCTTGGGGCGCCGATGGACGGATCAGACACTGGCCACTGATCACTCTCTCCCACAGGGACAGAGGGCAGAGGTCGGAGGCTTTCTGCACGATGAGTTTGTGCCTGAAGACTGAGGCCTTAATGCAGACGCAAAGATGCAGAGACGCAAAGAGGGAATGAGGGATAGGCGCAGCGCGGATTATTGATAACCGCAACCAAATTTCAGAAGAGTTTAACCGCGGATTACGCGGATTACGCGGATAAATGGAGTTATGCGGCAGCGCAGACCGGGAATTCATTCCCCAAAAGGCGCGGCTTGACATAGGGGGGTGGAACCTTTAGTCTCATTTAGGAAAGAGCGATGATGAATGAAATGCCACCCAGCGACGATCAGGCGAAGCGGGTCTTCTCGATTATTGAAAGAGTTAGCCCTGCTCCGCCATGGCTGATGGATCGAATGAAGGGCTTGCGGCAGATGCCGCCGCCTACATTGCAAGAAGTGGAAACCTCGTTCCGCGCAGCCGAGGAGATGCGCTCGAACTACGACGGCAGTCCGAGCTGCTCCGGCAATGGGCACGAGAAAAGCAGCGCCTAGTTGACTTTACTCCGCCTTCGGGACCTCAAACTCGTGGGACCGAACACGAGGTCTTCTTTGATGAAACAGGAGGCAGGGTTTTCAAGCGGACACACCCGGGGACATTTGGGTCTGCTCCAACCGAGCGCGGCTTACGCCGGACGGCTACTCCCTACTTTTATCTCGTTCGTTTGGAGCTGATGAACCGGATTTTCGACGCAGACCTGCGTCTGGAAGGAGTGACCGATGCGAATGAACTTTCAATCGTCACCTCCGAGCCTTGGGCGCAACCAGCCGATCCTCGACGACCTTTGCCGTCGTCTGAAGAAATTGCGAGCTTCATGAGCGATTTGGGTTTTGCGCTGGTGCCAGGCGCTCCGTTTGAGTGGTTCAGAACACGAGACAGAGTGCGCGTTTCCGATGCGCGCCCCGATAACTTCATCAAAAGCAAAAGAGGCGTTGTACCTATCGATCTTGTAATCAGCAGCGAATGAGGGCATTAACCGCGGATTACGAGGATTAAGCGGATAAAGAAGCAGTAACCTGCCTTTCTTTGAGGAGCCTATGCGACGAACGCAACGCTCCGCCTGCCCAGATGAGGGAAATCCGTTCAGCCAATTTCCAGAGAAAGTCGTGGTCCGTCCAGGACCAGCCTAAACCGGTTTAATAGATCGCGCCCCAGCAGGATGTAGGGCTCGGCATCACTGCCAACGACCCGGGTGATTATAACGATAGCGCGTCACTTAGGCAGGGACGGATTTGAGAAGGCGTGGGCTGGGCATTCGCTCAGGAGGCGGAGGCTCGGGCAATACTTGCCCGACATAAATCGGCACATATCCGAAGCGTTTGTACACACGGAGGGCGAGCGCGAGTTTGTCCCCTCCTGTATCCACCACCTTGCTTTGATGGATGGCGACGTATTTGCCTTTGTGGGTCGCCCCCTGCCTGGAGAAGATAAATGGGAACATGAGCGCCGTGCGTTTCGCCGGCTCCTGCCTTCCCTGCTGCGCACGCAGTTTTGGAGCGGGCAAAATATCGTTTGCTTTCACCGAGTTCATTGTCGTGCGGTAGCGGCGGCTGGTCAAGAGTGACCCACCACTTTGTCCCGGCAGGCCGAACCGGGCCGGAATGGCTTATTTTCGCCGCAGTCAGAACCAGCAGAGCAGCCGCTTGATAGAGCGCGAAATGAGCGGAGGCGCGAGGTAGGCACGCGAAAGTACTGGAGAGGGGGTTATGCCCCACTGCCGGTGGGCCAGCGTCGAGTAATTTTGTATCATGAAATACATGAAGCATCGCAAGCTCCCCGCGTTGGCCGCAATATCAGCCCTTAGCTTCTCATTTCTAACGACTGGGTGTGAGCGCGAGGTTTCTCGAACTGAGGAGACTAAGGTCAAAAAAGACGGTACTGTTGAATCGAAGGAGAAGGTAGTTACTGAAAACCCGGATGGCACTACGAACAAAACCGAGGTCAAAAAGATCCAGAAGCCCTGACGAGAGGCTGCGAAATAATTGTAGCAGCCGAGGTAACGAGGGCTCTAATCTTTTTGTAAACTGCCCGTGCGCAATGATTTCAGAGCCTCGTTACCTCGGCTGCTACCTGGCTCTCAGAACGTGATCGTGAGCCCGCCGTCCACGGTGATCACCTGGCCGGTGATGTAGGTGGAATCGGGGCCGGCCAGGAACGCGACTACACCGGCGATTTCTTCGGGACGGCCAGCGCGTTTCAAGGGGAGGTGATGGCCGGCGATGTAGTTCGCGCGAAACCATTCGGTCTCCAGCTCGTTCACGCCGTCTGGCCGGACACTCATGTTCGTGTTCACAAACCCGGGAGCAATCGCGTTGACAAGGATGCCGCGCGGGGCCAATTCGAGGGCCAGGCACCGGCAAAACTGGTTCAAGGCCGCCTTCGCCATCGCGTAAGCGCTGGAGCGGAGTTCAGCCCGTTCGCCGTGAATCGATGTGATATGGATGATCCGTCCACCCTCGGGCATCAGCGGGGCCGCCAGGCGAGTCATCCGCACGGCTCCGGCGATCATCGTGTCGAAGGGCCTGCGCCACTGCTCCAGCGGCGAATCAACCACCTCGGCGGCTTCGGACACACCGGCGCAATTCACCAGCACATCCACCCGGCCCCAGCGCTCGCGCAACGTCCTTGCCATTAACTCGACCGCTGGGCCGTCACTGTAATCGCCTGGGCATAAGATATGATCGCCTGCGGGAAGACCTTCGAGGACCTCGCGAAGACGGCCTTCGCGGCGGGCAACCAGGCACACATCGCAACCATCCTTTGCCAGACGAATAGCCGAAGCGCGGCCAATCCCGGAGGATGCCCCGGTAATTAAACTCTTGCGGCGCATTTCCATAATGTGATGTTTCAGTGACCGGCTTACAACGAACCACGAATGAACACGAAGACACTAATGAATTCGTGTGTATTCGTAATACCATCCATTAGAATCTTCCCAGCCCGCGCAAATTTTTGAGACAGAATCATGGCAGGACAGAATCATTGCTGGTTGAAAATGATTCTGTCCTTCGATGATTCTGTCTATCTTCGGTTGCGGCTCTGCCGCGCTGTGTTCATTCGTGGTTTCGGTCATCGTAAATTCCTGGTTGTAGCACCACAATAGCGCTGGTTCAGGGCGGCTGGAACACTGTCCGTCATTTTCGTCTTTTTTTAAAAAGAATTTGGAAGGGGATTCTGAAGTGCGGGACGAGCTTGGGTTGTCGGGGCAGGCGAGACGCCTGCCCTACTCTGGGATTTTTCCGGGCCAGCCCGGATGGTCACCTGGGTTTCGAGCGACTCGCCGGGTTGCAGGAGCGAACATTGCTTTCGCTTTGCGGCTTCGTTCACGGAAATCGGCATCGCTGTGCAAGGTTCCAGAACTACGGTGTAATGTCCGTTGAAGCCGCCGTAGGAGGCGAACAGCCAGGCGCAGGGAAAAACGCGAGGATCAAAATGATAAGCGAACTTCAGCCCCTGGATGGGACGACGCCAGGCGATTTGTCCCTCGGTCAAATCGAACAGGTAGAAAAAATCTACCGTGCCGTCGGCCGCGGGGATAACATTGGCGGCCTGACCTTCGATAGTGGGCCACGCAAATGCCTCCAATGCCTTGTAGCGCGACCAGTTCGGATCCACGACCTGGCCCGTGCGCGCGGGACAATCAATGACATCGCCCGCTTGCACCGCCAGGGCGGCGTGCAATTTCCAGAGGAAGTGCCGCGGTTGGGCCGATACATTGGTGATGCGATAGGCGCAATCAAGGCTGGGACTGTCCGCGCGCAGCGACATGTCTCGTTCGTACTTCAGCCCAAACCGAGGCAGTGTGCCCTCGAACTTCAGCCGTGTGTTGTTCGCGCGGACAAGGCTGTCCGCGCTCCTCGCGCCATCGCAATGCCAGCTCAGCGCCGTCGTCCAGAGTTCTCCGTGATCGGGGCACGCCACACCGTCAATGACTTCCGGCATATCGTTGGGCAACAATTCATCTATCCCGCCATAGAAGTTCGGGTCGTATTCAGTTCCGCTCGGTTTCAGTTCCAAGGGCAAACTGCTATTGCGCCAGAGAAACTCGTAGCCGTTGGCCTTGTTGATAATAGAAATCACCCGGCCGCCGACGCCTGGGGCAACATCAACCTGCAGGTGAGCGGATTCGAGCCGCACGATTGGGGTGCCATTGACCTGGAGGTCCTGACGGATGCCGGGCATACACTTGGTTACGAAGGCATGGAATGATCGTAGCAGCCGAGGTGACGAGGCTCTAATTCAGACGGCAGAAGTCAGAGGTCAGAAAAGAACAGAGCCTCGTTAACCTCGGCTGCTACTTGTTTTTTGGATTTCTTGACACCTTCTACCAGAAGGTGGCGTAAATGCCAACCAGGATCGCCGACTTGTCTGCCGTCTAGCCGCGCCGACTTGTCGCTCCAATTCGTCTCGCCGAAGATCGGCGGAGGCGGAAGCACAGCGGAGGCAGGAGATTGGCGCAGGCGGATCGACACTCCCCCGAATTTGAACCTGGAAAACGGCTCGGCTTTTCAGCAACCCCGCTCGGCCTTTTTTGGAGCGCCCCTGTCCAACCACTTCCTTGCGTCCTCCCACGCAACCGTTTTCTGCCGTCGCCGCTGACCGATCAGTTTCCAAAAGTCCGCGCTCGAACCCAGCTCGATTTGTTCCGCGTCAAGTCCTTCGACATTAGAAACTAGCGCGAGAGGTTTGCCATTTTTGACGATCAACACGCTGGATGAGCCAGCCTCTTTAACACACTGGTTCAGATCAGTCTCCTCAAGGTCGAGGGTTTTCATAGTATTTGTTCGGTCGTTGTGTGTGGCGGCTTGTGGCGCACTGCCCGAATATGCACCAGCCTACCCTTCTCGTCTATATCGTAGAAGACGCGATATTCTCCCACTCGGATTTCCCAGGTCGGCTCGACGTGGTCCCAAGGTGGGATAAGGCCGCGCAGCAGCTTTCGATTTCGTGTCGGCACGTTCGGTTGGAAGACAAGCTGACTCTCGATTGCTCGGATGACCTGCTTACGAGTGGGCGCCGGCAACGCTTTAATTTCAGCGACGGCGTCTTCGTTTATTCTTATTTGAAAGCGCGCCATTGGTAACGTGCTGCACAGGAACTCCGTTCAGGGACGCCTTCACCAAATTTCGCGTCGGCAAAGGCGGAACCGGCAGGTTGTAATGACAATGCCAGAAGGTCCAGGATTTGATGTCGAAAACGCCCGGCGGTGGATGCTGCAGAACCTGCTGGAAGACCGAGTCTCCGACCAGCTTTAGGGTGAGCGCAATGTCATCCAAATCCCCGAAGGTCATCACCTGGGCGCTGAATCTGATGGCATCATCCAACCACTCCTCAGGATTGCCCCACCAGAACACCCGCTTGGCCACGGGGGCCAGTGCCGGTCGCAGGTGGTCCGGGACACCCTTTGTCCTGGGTTCTGGCGGTGGGCTGAGTCGCACACTTTTCATTTATGTTGAACTGCCATTTATTTTACGACTTTCACATGTGTTGAGCAACTCGTCTGCCGGAGCGGCGCCAGGGTGGCCCCAAGCCGCGGACAGGGAGCAGTCACATGGAAATTCCGGGAGCGCCTTCCTAACCCGAATGTTTTATACCTCGTGTAGGGGACGACGTGAGGAGTCCCTTTGTAGCGCTTGGTGCCAAGGGAGGACTCCTTTCCATGAACCAGGAGAAGAGACCACGGACGACAGACCACGTACCACGAAAAGACCCCTCACCCCGGCCCTCTCCCCTTCGGAAGGGGAGAGGGGGAAACATTCGGCCGGTTTCATCGCGAACTCGGATTCGGGGCTTCAATGCTCGAAGGAACTTCGGGGAAATCTCACGTCGTCCCCTACTCTGTCGCACTCAAGCCCCTGGGAAAAGCTTTAACCGCTCATTTGGAGCAGGTTGATGGTAGCGCGGCCAACGGATGTGAGCCCGACCAAATGCCCAATTCCTTGCTCTGCCCGAAAATGCTCCTGCCAACGTTGGCGGCGCGGGTCGAACAATGGCACTCTTGTTCCCGTAAGAGGATCTGTCGCCTCAACGTGATCTGATTTGAATACATTGCAACTGCGGCAACTGAGGGCCCTGTTTGCATCCTCATCGGCTCCTCCGCGGCCGGGTGGGATGATGTGCTCGACTTCGAAAGGAAAATTGAAAACTGCTTCGGGAGCCTGGCAGTATTTGCAGCGGTGCGCGGCTCGCTCAGCCACGCCGCTGTAATGTGGATTCATTTCTCCAACGCAGCCAGCGCCGCGGCAGCCCTTTCGCCGGCAGCCTGAACCTCTGCATCTATTAACTCATTTAGTTCCGATTGTTCGTCGGTTGAGATAGGTTTTCCCGCATCGCGCGCTTTTCGCCATTTAATCATGAGTTCCTCAAGGCGCTGTTGCTGCAACGAGGTAAAGAACTGGTCGGCCTTATGATTTTGGATAACGATCAGGGTGCCGCTTTCTTCAGGAGACAACTGAGCTGTCAACGCATCGAGTGCGCCGCCAACTGTCCCAACAACCGCTTGACGGCCCCCCGCTACCGCACGATACATTGTGCCGTCTGTAATTGTTGGCTCAGGTAAAATGGCGACTTTCGTCATAAGATTGCTACCGACAGTTTCCCGCAAGATGCAGTCTTTTTCAACGTTTTTCATACCCGATGTAGGGGACGACGTGAGGAGTCCCTTTGTAACGTTCGGTGCCAAGGGAGGACTCCTCACGTCGTCCCCTACAGTCTGTCGCCGTTTGGTGCGCGCCATGAAATATATGGGCTACCAGAACCTGACGTAAATGCCAACCAGGATCGCGGCCAGGACCACCCACCACAGCCACAGGCTTGCATACCAACGAGGTGGCTGCGTGGTGTGGAGCATCGAACGATCCCAAAGGTTTGGATCGGGAGTCCGGCGCGCGATCAACAGCGGCACGAGCAACACGACCGTGCTCACCAAAAGAGTCGCGGCCATGCCCGAAGGGCTGGCTGCCGTCATCCACAAAATTACAGCAATGGCCAGCACGGCGCCCGTTAGGCCGGCGCGGCTGCGGTAGCGGCTCAAGGCAAACATCAACACTAATGAAATGAGGCCGTAGGCCCCCGCGAAAACCATCGGGTTTTCGAGGTTAGCGGGCAGGAAATGAATCCCGTGGTCGGCCAGAATTGCTTTGAGCAGGATGAACGGAGCGGAGAGCAACGATAACCAAAGGCACACCAAAGCGCCGGTTTCGCTCGCTGGTTTCCAGAGGGCGCCGGCCAGGAAGACCACCACCACGGGAGCGGCCATCGGCGCCAGGATATCCTGCGCGTAGCGGAAAATATTTTCCCAGCGCATGACCACCGGCGCCAGCAGCGCGCCGACCAGCAGCGCCAGCGCGCCGGACCACCGGCCGACGCTGACGAGGCGCGCTTCAGACCAGCGCCGTCCGCCGGTGGGTTGAACCAAATCAATCGTCACCATGGTCGAGGTGGAGTTCACGAGTCCTGAGACCGTGGACATGATGCCGCTGATGATCGCGGCGACGACCAGGCCGCGCCAGCCCTGGGGCACCACGCTGGCCACCACCGCGGGGTACGCCACATCCGGATTATCGAGATGCGGATTGATGACGCGGTAAATCATGCCGGGAAAGCAGGTGGCCAGGGGCACGAGGAGTTGCAAGACCGCTGAAAATAAGACGCCCATTTTGGCGTGCCATTCGTTGCGCGCCGCCAGGCAACGCTGGTTGATGTGTTGGTTATTGGTGTAATACCA
>PSRM01000014.1 GCA_003176045.1 Verrucomicrobiota bacterium
GGTTTTTTGCCTTCGGTGTTCCAGGGCGTGCAATGCCGTTCCAAGGGCGACCCGGTGTTGTATGTATCGGATCCCCCCGGTATGGATCGCAGACTGCGGCGCAACACGCTCGATGTTTTGCGCGACCTCAACCAGGAGCAGGAAAAGCGGCTGGGCCATCCTGAGACGGCCACGCGCATCGCTCAATACGAACTGGCCTATCGCATGCAGGTCGAGGTGCCGGATGTGATGGACATTTCCCGGGAATCCGCGGCCACTCTCGCGGAGTATGGCGCTGCGCCGGGCGAAGCCAGCTTTGCCAACAATTGCCTGCTGGGCCGCCGCCTCCTCGAGAAGGGCGTTCGTTTCGTTCAGCTTTTTGACTGGGGCTGGGATTTTCACGGCACCAATGAGGGCGAAGACATTCGCGACGGTCTCACCAAAAAATGCGCCAGGATGGACAAGCCGGTGGCAGCCCTGATTCGGGATCTGCGCCGGCGCGGTTTACTCGAGGACACCCTGGTGGTTTGGGGAGGCGAATTTGGCCGAACCCCCTTCCGCGAAGGTCGAACTGCCGCGGGCAAAATCCTGGGCCGCGATCATTATCCGGATTGTTTCACCGTTTTCCTGGCCGGCGGCGGCGTCAAAGCCGGCTCGGTCTATGGAGAAACCGACGAGCTGGGGTTCGCGGTCACCAAAGGCAAAGTTGACGTCCACGACCTCCAGGCCACCGTCCTGCATCTGCTTGGGTTCAACCACGAGAAGCTTACCTACCGCTTTCAGGGCCGCGACTTCCGCCTCACCGATGTATCAGGCGCGGTGGTCCGGGATATATTAGCCTGATTATGAAGCGATTCGCTGCTGAACTGATTGGGACCTTTGCTTTGGTGTTCGCCGGGACCGGCGCCATTGTCATCAACGAAGTCAGTGGAGGCACGGTGACACACGTTGGAATTGCTCTCACATTCGGGCTGATCGTGCTGGCTATGGTTTATTCTTTTGGGGACATCTCAGGAGCCCACCTTAATCCGGCGGTAACGCTGGGCTTTTTTGCCGCTCGCAGATTGTCAGCTCGTGAAATCCCTCTTTACCTCTCCGGCCAACTTCTTGGAGCGATTGCTGCCAGTGCTTCTCTATGGTTTCTTTTTCCACAGAGCAAATTACTCGGCGCAACTCTGCCTGCTGCGGCTCCAAGCCAGTCGTTTGTTCTGGAGGCAATTTTGACATTCCTTCTGATGCTAACCATCTTGAACGTCTCGACTGGGGCAAAGGAGAAAGGAATCACAGCGGGCATCGCGGTCGGTTCAATAATCGCTTTGGAAGCGATGTTTGCAGGACCAATCTGCGGCGCTTCGATGAATCCAGCCAGGTCATTGGGACCTGCACTGGTTTCAGGACACCTCGAACACTTGTGGATTTATTTAATAGCACCAGTTCTGGGCGCAATCCTGGCAACCTTCGCTTGCCGTTGCGTTCGTGAACCTGGTTGTTGCACGGAACAAAACCCCCAAAATGCAGTATGAAGACGAGGGTCCTATTCGTTTGCATCCACAATAGCGCGCGGAGCCAAATGGCAGAGGCGTTTCTGAGTCAAATATGTGGAGATGATTTTGAGGCCCACAGCGCAGGACTCGAACCAGGCAAACTCAATCCTGTGGTTGTCGAGGTTATGCGAGAGGTTGGCATCGATATTTCCCGGAAACAAACCAAGGCGGTGTTCGACATGTTCAAATCGGGAAAGACTTTTGCCTACGTGATCACTGTTTGCGATGAAGCCAGCGCAGAACGGTGTCCAATTTTTCCAGGTATTTCTACGAGATTGCATTGGAGTTTTCGTGATCCCTCGGGCTTTAATGGAACACCTAATCAAATTCTCCAGGAAACTCGAGGTGTACGGGACGCTATCAAACAGAAGATTGAGAGCTGGTGTTCCGAAGTGCGCGCAGAGACGAAGTGAGATCGTAACAAGGGTTCGCTTCCCTTCACCCGCTCCATTTGCATATTTCCAAAATCGGGCGTATGACTTATCCTTTGACATTATGTTCCTTCCACAAGTGCGGGCGGCGGCTGCCCGAAGACCCTCCTCAAAACCAAAATCCTCATTGTCATGAATCCATTCCTTTCGAAAAAGCTCACTGCAAGGTTCAGATGCGCCCTGCTGCTGGCCGGAACGCTCGTCGCCACCGGCTCGCGCCTCGCTGCCCAGCCCATCAGCGTTCCAAACTTTTCGTTCGAGTCACAGACGGCCCCTGCCTCCTATCCATACGTCAATATCAACGTTGATTTCTGGCAAAAAGCGCCCGAGCCGGCCTACTACGGGCCAGCCATCGGCATGCCGTACGGCATCCCCTGGGCCGGCACTGCCGGGGTATTTCTTGACGTGAATCCCTACGCGAACCACGACGGCGTGCAATGCGGATACATCCTCGGGTTCCCGCAGGTCACGTTGTTTCAGGATTACAGCTCTTCTCCCACGCACGATTTCAACGCCACCTTTGATGTCGGTAAGTCCTACGACCTGACCATCGGCGTGTTCGGGAAAAACACATTGGCTCCGGGCTCGACGCTGGATCTGAGCCTTTACTATTTGGACGGGTCCGGTAACCACGTAAGTGTAGCCACGACGACAGTGACCTACAGCGCCGCTGCATTTCCAACCAATACGCCCTTGAGCCTGATTGATTATCATGTGGACGTTCCCACAGTTCAGGCGAGCGACGCATGGGCCGGCAAAAACATCGGCATCCAACTGCTCTCGACGACTCCGCTCGAACTCTCCACGGGCGGCAATTGGGATTTCGACAATGTCCGGCTCACCGCCGTTCCCGAGCCCGCTACAGTTGCCCTTTTCTCACTTGCCGCCGGCTGCTTCCTCACCACCCGCAAGCGCTCGCGTCGGCCTCAGGCCTGACCGCGAGCTGGAGGTTGTGCTCTATGAACAGAAGTTTGACAGCCGGATTTTGCGCGTTGCTGTTCGCGACCGTCCCGGCTCGACTCGCGTCCCCGGGGACCATCAACATTCCGAACTATTCGTTCGAATCACCTGCAACTTCCTACGTCAGCATCAACATTGATTCGTGGCAAAAGTCGCCCAAACCCGACTGGTATCAGGAAAGCGGAGGTTTTTTATGGACTCAACTCACCGGCATCTTCAAGAACACCCCTCCCGGCAGCTCCGATCACATTGACAATTGCGACGGCAACCAGGCGCTGTGGTTGTTCGCGGTGCCGGAGGTGGCCCTTTTTCAGGATTACGACTCGACCGACTGGCACAATCTGCCTCCCAATCACCAGTTCAATGCTACTTTTACGCCCGGCAAATCATACCACCTGACGGTTGGAGTGATTGGCACCGGGGGAGGAATGCTTCAGGGCGCAACGCTCGAATTGAGCCTCTACTATCGCGACGCCGCAAGCAATCATATCGTCGTAGGCGTGACGAGTCTCACCAACGACCCAACGGTCTTCAGCAACAACACTCACCTGGTGGACTGCCGCGTGGACACCGCAACGGTCAAAAGCGCTGATCCCTGGGCCGGACAGCACATCGGCATTCAATTCAAATCTACGGTCAGCACGAATCTTCAGGGCGGCTATTGGGACCTGGACAACGCGCGCCTGCTCGAAGGCCCCGCGCTGCTAAGCCCGGCTTTTGGCAACGGACAATGCACATTCACGCTTCTGGGCGAGCCGGGCGGTGTTTTCCAAATCCTGACGACGACCAATCCAGCAGTTCCCATGTCCAACTGGCGCGCCGGGGGGATAGTGACGAACGCCACAGGCAGCACTGGTGTCACCAATGCGATAGGCGCCAGCCAGAGTTTTTATCGGGCCGTCCAACTGCGGTAAGTCATGCGGCCGATGCTACACAGCGGCGCCCGCGCGTTCACTCTCGTCGAGCTCCTGGTGGTTATCGCCATCATCGGCATCCTGGCGGCTCTCCTGCTGCCTGCTCTGTCATCGGCACGCCAGAAAGGCGCCCAGACGGTCTGCCTCTCCAACCTCCACCAGATTGGCATCGCCATCCACAACTATGCCGCGGACAACGAGGGTAATATCCCCTACGGCCCAAAAGCTCCTCCTTTCGTCAGCCCCGCGGATCTCTATCCTTCGACTGGCGCCCCCACAAGCCTGCTCTCGCTGCAGAGCGGCGCTCCGGTCGGCCTTGGACTGCTGCTGCAACAACAGCTTTCTACCCAACCCAAAGTCCTGTTCTGCCCCGGCGCTGACCAACCGCTGGATGCTGAAGCCGAACTGGCGAAGGTAGGCGCGACCCAGGCCCAGGGCAGTTACTATTATCGCCACGCCGGTAACACCAACCTCTTCGACACTGCCGGCGTAACCAACACACCAAGCCACGTTCGGCTCGATAACCTCGGCAACAATCGCAACGGCGTTCCCATCCGCGCGCTCGCCATTGACACCCTGTTTCTGTGCCCCCCCGACCTGGAAATCTTCAATGTCCGGCCTCGCACCCATCACCGCCAAAGGTCCGCCAACATCCTCTTTGCTGATAGCCACACCGTATCCCGTCTCAATCGAGACTCTCGCTGGACCGTGGACCTCCAGGACTACTCGCAGTTGCGCCAGGCCTTTAATCGAATACTCGCCGTGCTCGAGCAAGGTGACCTCGAACCATGATTCTAACCAATGGCGGTCTTTCGCCCCGGGTTCAACCACACTGCGTGGATTTCACGCAAAAGGCGTGAAAAACCCGCGCTCTCGGCCAATCTAACTCAGAACCACGAATGAGGGCGCATCTTGTTTTTACCATTAGCCGATTGTTCTTTGGCCCCCTCACCCCGGCCCTCTCCCCCTCGGCGGGGGAGAGGGGGAGGCTTCGTAAGCCCCAAGATTGTCGAACGATTCTCCCTCTCCCCTTCGGAAGGGGAGAGGGCCGGGGTGAGGGGTCTGCCTTAGGCCACCAGCGGGGTCAACGGTACAATCAAGATGCGCCCCACGAACGATTTTCGGCCTAAATCCGCTTGGCACCAAACCTGCCCTAGTACTTCTGTCCGTTTTAACAAGACGATGATTAAACCGAATTCCCCCAATTAACTGAGTTAACTTAATTAACCTATTTAACCAATTAACTTTTAACCCGCTCCAATTGGGCACCATGTCATTCGCGGCGCGCGCTTTTAGCTCCGTTTGGTTACGGACTGCTATCGCATTGACATCGCGTAATGACTCTATAGTCTTTAGAGAGCCTTCTCACGAAGACCGTGCCTGGGGCCTATGAACCGTGGCTGAAAAAGACGATTATCTTGTTGAGATCCTG
>PSRM01000309.1 GCA_003176045.1 Verrucomicrobiota bacterium
AAGTCCGCCGTTGTAGGGCAGGCTTTCCAGCCTGCCGGTTCAGGGGGCTTTTCAGCCCCCTGAACCACCGCCTTTTAGGGGCTGCGGCGCTGGAAAGCGCCGCAATCCCGCTGAGCAGGACTGGAAAGCCTGCCCTACAGACTTTGTCACTAGCCCTGTATTTTTGTGGGGTCAAACCCGAACTTTCCTTGCTCCGTACGGTCAAATTGTGGTAATATGAACCGATTTAAAAAGACATGATCAATCGTTTCCTCCTCCAGGGGCTGCTCCTACTATTGAGTTGTAAGTTGGTGCTGCCTGTCTTTGCCCGGGAAGTTCCAATCACCGCCCCGCCTGAACTGCCCAGCGCCCCACCTCACATCCTCAAACCGGGGGCCGATGACGGCCAAATTGCCTATTGGACCGCGATCCTGCTCGAGAACGCGCAATACCTTCGCAAACCCTTCGACAGTTCGGTTTCCAGCAAGTTTCTGGACCGTTACCTGGACTATCTCGATCCTGCCCACATGCACTTCCTGCAAAGCGATTTGGCTCAATTTGAGCCGTTCCGTACAAGCCTCGATCGGCTGACCCTTAACAAGAAGGACCCCAACGCCACCCCTGCCAGTGTCATTTTCAATCGTTTTCTCGAGCGCCAGCAGGAGCAAGTGGATTTCGTGGATGCGCTGCTCAAAAATGAGAAATTCACGTTCGACACCGATGAACGCATCCTCCTGAATCGGCACGACGCCCCCTATCCCAAGGACCTTAACGAGTTGCAGAAACTGTGGCGCGATCGCCTGCGCTATGAATATCTCCAGGAAAAACTGGGCCGCGTGGGTGCCAAAAAGACCGACCCGTCCCACTCGACGGCCTCCGGCAGCTCCACAAACGCTGCTCCTGCGACTCCTCCGAAAACCGAGGACGAAGAAATCGTGGATCTGCTCCGGCACCGTTATCACCGCATCCTCCGTACCTACACGGATTTCAATAACGAGGATGTCCTCCAGATTTATCTTTCGGCGCTGACCCATGTGTATGATCCACATTCGGATTACTTTAACCGCGCCACCCTGGAGCAGTTCTCCATCGGAATGAACCTCAGCTTGTTCGGCATCGGGGCGGAGTTGGGCACGACCGAGGACGGCTACTGCTACATTCGCCGGCTGTTGCCGGGCGGCCCCGCCGTGAAGAGCAAGAAACTCAATGAAAACGACCGCATCGTGGCTGTGGCCCAGAGCAACCAGCCGCCGGTGGACATCATTGACATGAACCTCAATAAGGCCGTGCAGCTCATTCGCGGACCCAAGGACACTGAAGTCCGCCTGACCGTCCAGCCTGCTGATGGCGGTGCTTCCAACCGCAAGATCATCTCGTTAACACGAGACGAGATTCCGCTCGAAGATTCGGCGGCGAAAAGCAAGGTCATCGACTGGCCCACCGCTACCGGTGACAAGATCCGTCTCGGCATCGTTGACCTGCCCGCGTTTTACGCTCCTTTCAATCCGGGCAATACCAAAGATCGCAGTCTCGGCACCAACAGCCCTTCTGCGGATGTAGCCAGATTGCTGCAGAAAATGGAGCGCGAAGGCGTGCAAGGGGTCATTCTCGACCTGCGCCGCAACGGCGGCGGTTCATTGGAGGAAGCCGTCAGGCTGACCGGCCTCTTTATCAAAGAAGGCCCGGTTGTGCAGGTGAAGGACTATCAGGGCCGCGTTGAGGTGCTCAGCGATGATGATCCCGCCGTGGTGTACGATGGGCCCTTGATCGTGTTGACCAGCCGGTTCAGCGCATCCGCGTCTGAGATCGTTGCCGGCGCCCTCCAGGACTATGGCCGCGCGTTGCTGGTTGGCGATGCCGCCACCCACGGCAAAGGCACGGTGCAAAGCGTCCATCCGCTCATCGCCCAGATGGGCTCCGGCCCGCGCGCCAATGATCCCGGCGCTGTCAAATTGACCATCAAAAAATTCTATCGCGCCAGCGGCGTCTCCACTCAAAAGCGCGGCGTCATCCCCGACATCATCCTGCCTTCCATCTGGAACGACAACAAAGACATCGGCGAAAGCGCACTGGAGAATCCGCTCGAGTGCGACACCAACCGGGCAGCGAAATACGAAGCCCTCAATCGCGTCGAGCCCTATCTGGCCACCTTGCGCAAGCGTTCCTCCGAGCGTGTCGCTGCCGATCCCGAATTCGGCTACGTGCGTGAAGAGATTGCTCTGCTCAAGAAATCGCAGGCGGATAAGACCGGCTCCCTGAACCTCAAAGAACGTCTGAAGGAAAAAGAGGAGACCGACTCCCGAAACAAGGCCCGCGATAAAGAACGCCTCGCGCGCAAACCTTCCCTGGAAATCGTGCATGACCTGCCATTGAAGGATGTGGATAAACCGGGCCTGCCCGCCCCGACGCCGCGCACCAATTCCGCCACCGCAAAGCTTTCAATTCCCAAATCCGCCATCGTCAGCACCAATTCATCTCTCGCTTTAGCGAAGACAGATAAGGGATCGGACCATAAAGCCACTGAGGAAGAAGATGAAAAACCCCCCGCAGTTGACGCTACTCTCGAAGAAGCCGAGCACATCCTCGTGGACTATTTGGACCTCTATAAAAAGGGCAGCATTGCCGCCGTCAGCCAGGGCCACCCTGCGCCGGTAGCCGAAACCGGCACAGCGCACGTCACCGGCGACGGCACCGCCAGCGAGCGCCGTTAAACAGCGCCTTGTAGGGGACGACGTAAGGAGTCCTGTAGCCCGGACATTTCCCAGAGTAGGGCAGGCGTCTCGCCTGCCCCGGGTGCATCTGGACACTGCCGCCATCGGAAGCGCCTTGGGCGGAGCGCGGACATTCTTGTCCGCAGCAACACTCGACAGCCCACAGACATCCATCCTGGGCCTCCCCGCCAGAAAGGGGAAAGGGGCTTGCTGCGGACAAGAATGTCCGCGCTCCGTGGCCGCAGCGCCCAGATGCGTCTCGCCTGCCCCCTTGCCTTGGTTTTCCCAAAAAAAAATTTGAACATGCAGCCCCCAAAACCGCTCCAAAAACTCCGAAACCGCGCAGCGAAGGTTTGAAAAAAGCGCGGGGAAGTTTAACTGAGAATCTTGTTTACTTACGGGCAAGAATCAGCTAAATCTACCGGCTCATTTCTGTCAGAAATGGAGCATTTACTATGATTAAGGTTAATAACCTGGCAAAAGTATTCGGCGCGAAGCGCGCCGTGGATCACATCACATTTTCCGTCGAGCGCGGCGAGGTGCTCGGCTTCCTGGGGCCCAATGGAGCCGGCAAATCCACCACCATGCGGATGATTACCGGCTTTATCCCGCCATCCGAGGGCTCCGTTTCCGTGGGCGGCTTCGATATCGTGGCGCAGCCCATCCAGGCACGGCGGTTGATCGGCTATCTGCCCGAAAATGCGCCCGCCTACACGGACATGACCGTTTATGGCTTTCTGAATTTCGCCGCGGAAATCCGGGGCATGGGCCGCGATGCCCGGAAAAAGGCCGTAAATCGGGCGGTCGAGCTTTGTTTCCTCGAGCCTGTCCTGCATCAGAGCGTGGAGACCCTCTCGAAAGGCTATCGCCACCGGACCTGTTTCGCTCAATCCATCATTCATGATCCGGACGTGCTGGTGCTCGATGAGCCTACGGATGGCCTGGACCCGAATCAAAAGCACGAGGTGCGGCAGTTAATCCGCCGCATGGGTGAAAAGAAAGCGATCATTTTCTCCACGCATATCCTGGAGGAGGTGGACGCCGCCTGCTCCAGGGCCATTATCATTGACCGGGGCCGGATCGTGGCCAATGGCACGCCGGAGGAATTGCGCCGAAAATCCGAATGGGCGGGCGCGGTAACGCTGCGCGTCAGCGGCATCAACGGCGCCACCCTGTCCGATAAACTGTGCCGTTTGTCCTCGGTCAAACGGGCAACGATCCTCAAGGAAGAGGCTACCGGCGTCACTGCCCGCGTCTTCCCCCGCAACAACGGCAATGGCCTTCTGGCCAGCAGCATCGCGGATGCAGCGCAAGGCTGGCGGATCGAAGAGTTGCACACCGAAGAAGGCCGGCTGGACGAGGTGTTCCGGAGTATTACGATGCCGGACACTGCGGCACAAAATGGCAAAGAGGAAGAGCAGCCGAAGGAGTTAAATAGTTAAATAGGTTAAATGAGTTAAATTGGCGCCCTCCCGGTTTCACGCAACACGCAATACGCAACACGGACCCGAGATTAGGATCAAGAATTTCACGTTTCACGTTTCACCCAATCATGAACCCCTGGCGTAATATCTGGACCATCACAAAACGCGAATTAGGCGCTTATTTCAGCTCGCCGATCGCGTACGTTTTCATCGTTATTTTCCTGCTGCTGAGCGGGTTCTTCACTTTCTCGGCCTATCTGGGCAAGTTCTTCGAGCGCCGCGAGGCGTCGCTGGGCTCCTTCTTCATCTGGCACCCATGGTTTTATTTGTTCCTGGTTCCGGCAGTTGGAATGAGGCTGTGGGCCGAGGAACGACGGGTGGGAACTATCGAGCTGCTGTTGACCATGCCCATCACCGCCTGGCAGGCGATCGTGGGTAAATTTCTGGCCTCCTGGCTGTTCCTCGCGCTGGCGCTGTTCCTGACCTTTCCGCTTTGGATCACCGTGAACATTCTGGGTCATCCGGATAATGGTGTGATCCTCAGCGGTTATATCGGGAGCTGGATGATGGCGGGGGCGTACCTGGCGGTCAGTTGCATCACCTCTGCCCTGACGCGCAGCCAGGTCGTCAGTTTCATTATTTCACTGATCGCCTGTCTGTTCCTGATCCTGGCCGGCTATCCGCCGGTGACCAATATGATTGATTGGCCATGGCTGGTGAATCTGGTTTCGTCGTTCAGCGTCATGACCCATTTTGACGGCTTTCAAAGGGGAGTGCTGGACGTGCGCGACGTTATTTTCTTCGTATCGGTGATCGGCTTTTCGCTTTTCACCACCAGCGTGATTTTGCGCACACATCGCGCCGGTTAATTTCGACCACGAATAGACACGAATGAACACGAATCCAGGAGTGGTAAGCGGCGAGTGGCGAATGGCCGGAGCGCCGAACTCCGTTTCGGCGCGTCGGGAACCACCCGCAAGTTCGCGCCGAAATGGAATTCGGCGCTCCGCAGCGGCCGCCACGCAGGCATCACATGTATCCCTCGACCCTCGACCCTCGACCCTCTAGCACCCCTTTCCCATGCAAAAAAAGTCTCTCGAAACAATTCTTTACTCGACTGCCGGCATCGTGGTCATGCTGGTCATCATCATCGCCATCAATTTCATCGTCGGCGCCAGCCACGCGCGGCTGGACCTCACACAGGAGAAGGCCTACACGCTCTCGGCGGGCACCAAGGCCATTCTCAGGCAGATCAAGGACCTCGATACTCCCGTTACGCTGCGCTTTTATTTCACCCAGGCCGAGTCGGCTACGCCCGAGAGTGTTTTTCTCAAGGGCTATGCGCAGCGGGTCGAGGATCTTATCTCCGAATACAAGATGATCGCCGGCAGCAAGCTGAAGGTCGAAAAGTATGATCCGCAACCGGACTCCGACGCCGAAGATACCGCGCGCCTGGATGCAATCGAGGCCAAGCAGTTGCCGGGTCTGGAGCGCGTTTATTTCGGAATTTCTGTCAAATGCGCCGATGAGGCCCAGACGCTCCCATTTCTCGATCCGGACCGCGAACGGCTTTTGGAGTACGATCTAAGCCGCGCCATCTCGCGCGCCATCAAGCCGGAAAAGCCCACTGTCGGCATCATGAGCGCGCTGCCGATCTTTGGCGCCCCCTCCAATCCCATGATGATGCAGATGGGCCAGCAGGGCAGCGAGCCGTGGACTTTGGTGACGGAACTGAAAAACGATTTCAACGTGAAACGCGTCGAGATGGAGACCGATAAAATTCCGGATGATGTCCACCTGCTCCTGGTCATCCATCCGAAGGAGATCTCAGACAAGGCGCAGTATGCCATTGACCAGTTCATTATGCGCGGAGGCAAGCTGGTGGCTTATTTGGATGCGCAGTGCGTGGCGGATCGAGGCCGAGGTAACCAGATGATGCAGGCCATGGGCGGCGGCGGCTCTTCTTTGGACAAGCTGCTCAAAGCCTGGGGCGTCGAATTTGATACCGGCAAAGTGGTTGCTGACATGCGCTATAAGATGAGAGTGGGCAGAGGAGAGAATGGTGAACCCGAAGACCAGCCGGCGTGGCTGGGCCTTACCGTCGCCCAAAAGGGTGAAGCGGGCGCGGCCAAAGCCGACCATCCGGCCATCAGCCGCGACGACGTGGCCACCAGCCAAATCAACAACGTCTGGGTGCCCCTTTGTGGCGCGTTCACTGGCACGCCCAAGGATGGCCTCAAAGAAACCGTCCTGTTGGAAAGCTCCACCGACTCGCAATTGGTAGATGCCATGTTGGCTAATATCTCCGCTCAGAACATAACCAAGGAATTCAAGCCCTCGGGCGTGAACTATAAACTGGGCATCCGCCTCACCGGCAAATTCAAAACCGCCTTCCCGAATGGCAAGCCGGAGGATAAGAAGGACGACAAGGCGGCCGCGGACAAAAAGGACGAGAAGAAAGTGGATGACTCGCTCAAGGAGTGCAAAACCGACAATGCTGTCGTTCTGTTCGGGGATGCCGACATGCTCTACGATCCGTTTACCGTCCGGAAGATCGGCACGCCCTTTGGCCAGTTTGCCACGCTGATGAACGCCAATTTGACCCTGGCGCAGAACGTCGTCGAGCAGATGAGCGGCGACAGCAACCTGATCGCCGTGCGCAGCCGCGCCACCATCAGCCGCCCATTCGATAAAGTTCTGGCCGACAAGGAAAAGAAAGCCCGTGAGCGGTACCAGGCCGAAATCAACCGCCTGGAAGAAAGCAAAAACGAAGCGCAGCGCAAGATCTCGGAGATGCAATCGCAGAAGAAAGACAAAAACCAGCAGTTCATCCTGTCGCCCGAGCAGCAAGCCGAGTTGGTTAAACTGCAAAAGGACGCGGGTGAGACCGGCAAACGCGTCCGCCAGCTCCAGAAAGATTTGCACAAGGAAATCCTCGGCTTCGAAACCTGGACCAAATGGGTGAACATCCTGGTGGTCCCGTTTGCCGTCACCCTTTCAGGAATAACCATCGCAGTCGTGAAACGCCGCAAGACCGCCGCCAAGTAGCACAGGAGCGCGGACAGCCCTGTCCGCGCGAAAAGAATTTGTAACCACGGATGAACACGGATAAACAAACACCAAACACCAAACACCAAGCTCCACAGGCGCTCCAGGAACCAGGCTCCACTTGGCGTAGGCTAGGTGATTTGGTGTTTGAATTTTGGTGTTTCTCTGGTGTTTGGTGTTTGGTGTTTGGTGTTTCAACAATTTGTCCCCAGTGATCTGGAAAAGCTAACACATGAATTTAAAGCAGCTTCTCATTCTCATCGTCCTCGTAGTCGTGCTCGGCGGCGCCGGGCTGATGATTTATCGCAGTAACCAATCGTCCTGGGAGACCGGCAACCAGGGCGTCGGCCAAAAACTCCTGGGCAAATTGGCCGTCAACGACGTGGCCGCCATCCTCATCAAGTCGGGCACTAACGAAGTGAACCTGGTGAAAAAAGACCAGTGGCGCGTAAAGGAACGCAACGATTACCCCGCCAATTACGGTGAAATCAGCGGTTTCATTATCAAGGCTGCCGATCTTAAATGCGCCCAGACCGAAGACATCAGCCGCTCACAGCTTGCCCGTTATAAGCTGCTCCCTCCAGGTTCCGGCACGAACACCGCCACTCTGCTCGAACTGCGCGACCAGAATGGCAAAGCCATCCGCTCGATTCTTCTTGGCAAGTCGCACATGCACAAGTCCAACCGGCCATCGCCCATGGGCGAGATGGGTGATGAAGGCGGCGGCTGGCCCGATGGCCGCTATGTGATGGTGGGCACCGATGCCAAAACAGTTTCACTCGTCACCGATCCTCTGAGCAATATCGAGCCTCTGCCCGGCAACTGGTTGAACAAGGATTTCTTCAAAGTCGAAAAGGTCCGCTCGATTTCTGTCACCTACCCGGTGGCAACCAACTCGTGGAAAATCACCCGCGACACCGAAGCCGGCGAATGGAAACTCGCCGAAGCCAAGCCGGGCGAGCAACTCGATTCCTCCAAAACCTCGATGCTCAACAATGCCCTGAACTCACCCTCGTTTAACGACGTGGCAGCCGCCTCAAAAGCGCCCGAGTTCGGCCTCGACAAACCCACGCTCGCGACTCTCGATACGTTCGATAATTTCACTTACACCGTCAAGATCGGTCAAAAGACCAACGACATTATTCCCATGATGGTGAGTGTGACCGCCAAACTCCCCAAGGAGCGCACCCCCGGCAAGGACGAGAAGCCCGACGACAAGACTAAACTGGACAAAGAGTTCAAAGACAAGCAGAAGCCGCTGGAGGACAAACTCGCCCAGGAGAAGAACTGCGAGAATTGGATTTACCTGGTTTCAAGCTGGACCCTCGATCCCGTCCTCAAGGAGCGCAATCAACTTCTGGCCGAAAAGAAAGAAGAGCCGAAGAAGGACGACAAACCCGCCGCGTCCGCCACGCCCCCCACGCCCACGCCCATCCCCGCCCCCGCGCCGGCACCCGCACCGCCCCCAACTTCACCGCCCGCTTCAGACACGGCAGCCACCAAGCCGCCAGGGGCGAAGTAAATTTTTTGTCCCGGAGGGACGCACGAGAATAGCCCAACGTTTCAACGTTGGGGCCAACGTTCAAAGGGAATTAGTCCCGTTAGGGACGACAGAAAATAGCCCACCGATTTATCGGTGGGTAACGATCAAGAAGGCGAGAAAGTCCCGTCAGGGACGACGGAAAATTTTCTTCGGCACCAATCTGCCTCTCCGCTGGTAAGAGGCAATTCTAGACCTATCACCTAGCTCAGGGTACTCTGAACACATCGCAATGCGCATCCTCTATGTCGAAGACCACACTACATTTGCAACAAACGTCATCAAACAATTCCTAGCGCAGCACACCGTAAGCGTAGCCGCCAGTCTGGCCGATGCGCGACAAATGCTGCAAAATCAGACTTTTGACTTGCTCCTGGTAGATTACGATCTTCCTGATGGCAAAGGTGACGCGTTGCTGAAGGACACCTTCAATTCCGGCCAAGTTATAAAGGCAATCGCCGTTTCATCGCATGAGGAGGGAAATGCGGCTTTGTTGAAGGCCGGTGCACTGGCCGTTTGCGCTAAGATGCAATTTGACCAAATTCAGAACGTAATTACCAGGGTCACCGGGCCGACAAAGGCCGTCCAAAGCAGTCTGCTCTGGTGGGTCATCCCCGGCACTTTGGCCGGAATGCCGATGCCATGGATTCATCCCGATCGCCGTTTCAACGGCGGTGGAACGCTGGAGGCCTATGAGGACGAGCTTCGAGATTTATACGCCGCCGGAATTCGAGCGGTAGTATGCCTCTTGAACATTCCATCCGACGCAAAAGTTTACCAAACCGCTGGGTTCACATTCAAATGTCTGCCAATCCCGGATGGTGGAGCGCCCACCCCGGAGCAGGCGCAGGAGTTCACTGAATTCGTAAACCAGCAACTCGCAGACGCTCGGCCTGTCGCGGTTCATTGCGAGGCTGGCCTCGGCCGAACGGGCACGATGATTGCCTCGTATCTGATTTCGAAAGGACAATCCGCAGAATCTGCCATACGCCAAGTACGAGCTGCGGAGCGATCGGCAGTGGAATCCCTGCGCCAAATCCAATTCCTGGAGCAATGGGCTGACCGATGTCCGGCCAGTCAGTAACGTGTGAACCTCTTTTCATTTGGCGCCAGATCAAGTTTGACTATTGACTTGCCTCATACCGCTTGAATCGGTTATGTTGTTCCTATGACGGAGCCGAAGTTCCAAAAGGAGTTGGAAGCCTTTGACAGAAAAAAGCAGGAGTTGCTATCGGTTTGCGAGGGCAAGTTCGCTGTGTTCAAGGGGTCGGATTTTCTCGGAGTATTTGATACGCCTCAAACTGCGTACGAGGCAGGCATTAATAAATGGGGCAATGTCCCATTTTTAATCAAGCCTGTCGTCAAAGAAGAGAAACCTCACCAAATTCCAGCGCTTTTTTTAGGCCTCTTGCATGCCAGTACATAATGTCTTCCCTCACGGGCTCGCCACGGGAACACCGCAAGATTTGCTGGCTTCGATGGGTCTTTTACTTCCTGTCGAAATTCACGTTCCACAGGCACTTGCGAGCGCTTTAACTTCTCAGGGGGCTGCAGTCCCGCAGCCAATTACCGGTAACGCCATGGTTGACACCGGTGCGACCGGCTGCTGCATTGAGGAATCACTGGTTCAACGGTTGGGGCTCCAGCCCATAGGACAGGTTAATGTATGCGGCCAGAGCGGCACTAGGCTTCAGAACCTGTATCTTGCCAGAATGTCTTTTCCTGGGTCGCCCATTCCAACTTTGGAATTACCTCTTATCGGAGTGCAAATGCCTGGACAGAATCTGATCTCGCTCATTGGCCGCGACCTCTTGCGGCATTGCGTTCTTGTGTATAACGGCCCTCTGGGCAGCTACACAATTGCTTTCTGAGACTCTTTTTTTCCACGCTGCCTCGAAACCTCCTGGCCTGCTTCAAGCCCAGGAGGCTTATCTGGCATTTGGTCGCCGTGCTTCTAACGGTGATACTCGTTGCCTCGGGCTTTGATTGGGCCTATTGCCTCGGCACGCGATCTCCTCTGCTGCGGTACTGCATGTTTCCGGCAGTGGGAATCGGAGCGCTCCTGCCTATCGTTCTGCCGCTTTCGATCCTTGCGGTCGGCGCTTTGGAGAAGAAGGCGAGCCTGTCATTGATGGGATGGGCGATTGGTCAGGCTGAAGCGGTCGGCGCTTTCGTCGCAGCGTCATACAAGTCGCTCACAGGCCGTGTCCATCCCTTGCGCGATGTCGGTGCGGATATCAGCCATACGTTCCGATTCGGCTTTTTGCGCGGAGGAGTGTTCTGGGGCTGGCCGTCATCCCACACCACCATCGCCTTCGCCATGGCTGCCACCGTATTCACACTACTTCCGAAACAAAAGTGGCTCGGGTATTTGGCCTTCACCTACGCACTCTATGTGGGGATAGGAGTCTCCATGACCATCCATTGGTTCTCGGATTTCGCAGCAGGGGCGATTTTCGGGACGCTGGTTGGGCGAGCGGTCGGCAAGAGCTTCCTGAAAGCGATTGCCGAGCCGGCGTGAACCGGCTAGCGTTGGCTGGTGCAACACGAACCGGAGGTAAAACTCCCGTCCGGCGAGAGAAGTCCCCACAAAGGTATGACCATAGACAACCTCCTGAAGATCATGGTTGAGAAGAAAGCCTCAGACCTCCACCTGATCGCCGGCCTGCGCCCCGGCCTGCGCATTCAAGGAGAACTGGTGCCTCTGGCCGAAACCGAACCTCTGACGCCGGAATCCTGCAAAGAACTCCTCTTCAGCATCCTGACCGATCTCCAAAAGGAAATCTTCGAAACTGATCTAACCTCCCGCAATGAACTGGACTTCGCCTACGGACTCCAGGGCGTTGGCCGGTTCCGATTCAATATCCACCGCTCTAAAGGAAGTGTGGGCGCCGCCATCCGGTGTCTCTCGGATCGTATTCCTCCACTCGAGGAACTCGGCCTTCCCACCTCAGTGAAGGAATTTACTCTGGCCAGGCGTGGCCTTGTTTTGGTCACTGGCCCCACAGGCAGCGGAAAATCCACCACACTTGCTTCCCTCATTGATGCCATCAACACCACCCGCCACGATCATATTCTCACGATCGAGGACCCAGTCGAGTTCGTGCATAATTCCAAAATGGCCTACGTCACCCAGCGCGAGGTCGGCAATGCAGGGGACACGCTCTCCTTCAAAAACGCTCTCAAATATGCCCTGCGTCAGGACCCTGATGTAATACTCATAGGCGAAATGCGGGACTACGAGACCATCGGCATCGCCATCACCTCGGCGGAAACAGGCCACCTTGTATTCGGCACCCTGCACACCTCCAGCGCAGCCTCGACCGTGAGCCGCATCGTGGACGTATTCCCCACCGACCAGCAACCGCAGGTCCGGGTCCAGTTGGCCAGCAACCTCCTCGGCGTCATCTCCCAGGTCCTTCTGCCGAAGAAAGACAAATCTGGCCGCTGCCTGGCCTGCGAGGTCATGCTTGCCAACTCCGCCATCCGCAGCAACATTCGCTCCGGAAAAGTCGAGGCCATCTACCAGACGCTCCAAACCGCTTCCCAGGAAGGCATGCAAACCATGGACCAATGCCTGGTCCGCCTCTGCCGCGAAGGCCAGATAGACTACGAGACCGCCAAACCCTACATCTACGAGAAAACCACGCACGAAATGATCAAGCAGGCCCCAGCGCGTCCACTCGGCCAACGATGGTAGCAGGCGAGGTAACGAGGCTCAGATTAAGCGAACAAAGCCTCGACAATGGCGAAGAGTAGCGCAGGTTTCCAACCTGCTGTATCGCCGATTTCCAATCGGCAGACCGCTCGATCGCCTCGCAGGCTGGAAGCACTGCGATACAGCAGGTTAGAAATCTGCGCTACATCCGAGGCTCCGCAAACAATCTGAAATGCGCCCAGACATCAGATTCCAAAGAAAACAGACTGGAGTCCCGTTACCTCGTCTGCTATTATGAACATCACTGCCGAGTGTTCAGTTGAAGTATGAAGTTTCTGAGGTTTGGGACTTGGGGTTTGGAGGCGTTCGCCAGGTTCTTGATTCTCGCCTTACTTGCCGTGCTCCTTCCTCTACGTTCTCCCGCCGCCGGGGTCACTCTCATCACCCACGGCTACGAATCGGACAGCTCTTATCCCTCCTGGGTGACCTATACGGCCGACCAAATCCCGCGCTACTACCGTTTCCCGGGCACTAACTTCTCCACCTACAAACTCACGCTCACCTACACCAATCCTTCTTATTATTTCACCTTCACTCGAACCAACGGCGCTCCCCCCACGACAAGTGATTCAGGCGAAATCATTATCGAGCTCGATTGGAGCAAAATCTCCGGAGACCTCAGTGATACCTACGCCAGCACCTACAGCGTCGGCCTGGCGCTAAGCCAAATACTCATGCTGACAAACGCAATCTCCGAACTCAACGGCCACGCGCTGGGCGAGTTTCCAATGCATTTGATCGGCCACAGCCGGGGCGGCTCTCTGGTGGCTGAAACGAGCTACGTCCTCGGCACAAACGGCGTCTGGGTGGATCACGTGACTTCCCTGGATCCCTATCCGATCAACAATGACGGGAATAATAATTTCGTGCAGGTGGTGGACGCTCCGGCAAAATACACTTACGAGAATGTCCTTTTCGCCGACGATTTCTGGCAAAACCTGGGCGCCGGATTCATCTTCGGCGATCCCGATGGCGAGCCCGTTGCCGGCTCGTATATTCGCCAACTGACCAACTTGTCCGGTGGCTACGGCAGCGACCATTCCAACGTCCATTTGTGGTATCACGGGACAATTAATACGAACACCCCCACCAGCGACGGTTCCGCGTCGATCACCAGCACGGAGCGCACGAATTGGTGGGTTGCGTACGAGAGCAGGGGCGCAATCGCGGGTTTTTATTACAGCCTGATCGGCGGCGGTAATCGCCTCAGCACTGCCCAACCGCTGGGCGCCGGCTTTCCATCCATCGTGAGCGGCTTCAACCAAAACTGGGACCTCGGCGCCGGGACCAGCAGCAACCGCACCTCCCTGCCCGCAAACAAAGGCACCTGGCCAAACATCATCAGGTTCAACATCGCAGGCGCAACGAGCGTGAGCGCCGGCAGCATCTTGAATACGAGTTTGTATTACCAATATGCCGGGAGTTCCAATCTCACGCTTCAGGTCTGCTACGACAGAAATTTTAATCCTTACGATACCAACAGCACCGTTGTGTATCAAACCACCGCCCCCAGCACGGGAGCGCACTCCGTTAATCACTATGCCAATCTTGGCCTGACCACAACGAACGTGCCTCCCGGCGTCTATGTCCTTTATGCCAGGATTTCGGATGGCCCGCACACCCGCTATCTTTACGCGCCGCAGCTTGTTCAAATCGTTCAGCCTCCGGTGCTGGACATCGCGCAACTCAACACCACACAATTTCGAATCGGGGTAAACGGCCTGACCAACCAGACCATCACGCTCCTGACCTCGACCAACCTTCTAACCTGGACTCCTCTTGCCACCAACACGCTCGCCTCGAGCCGCTGGCTCTATACCAACACGCCTCCTGCTTCTCCGAACCACCGCTTTTATCGGGCGGTTCTGGATTTCTAAATCGACCCTCAGTCCCGGAGGGACGACAGACAATAGCCCAGCGTTTCAACGCTGGGTAAGCGCGCTCGAATAGCATGAGTCCCGTAGGGACGACAGAGAAAGTGGTTCTGCCGTCCCTAACGGGACCTATCCCACCTGCGATCATGACCCCAGCGTTGAAAATTTGAAACGCTGGGCTATTTTCTGTCATCCCTTCGGGATTAGGAATCCAAAAGCTAGTCGGAAGTGAGTCCGCGCTTTACAAACATTCAGCGCTGATTACCGTCGGCAGGTACGAGCTTACTGCGCGAGGCAATCCACGAACAAACATGGTCAAACACACGTTATTAGCGCTCTTAGCGAAAGCTTCCAATGCCCTCTGGTTTTGACGTTCTAACGTTTCAACGTTTTCACGTTTTAACGTTTTTAACCTTTTAACCTTTTTAACCTTTTAATTTGTATGATTCCCCCACCCTGCCTGGCCTCCCCCTCTCGCTACGACCGCCCCGACTTCTACCGCCGCTGCGGCCGCTGGGGCCTCAAGCTGCCAATGATCTCGCTCGGCTTATGGCAGAACTTCGGCGGAGACGACGTCCTCGAGAATTCGCGCGCCACCGCGCGGCGCGCCTTTGACCTCGGCATCACCCACTTCGATCTCGCTAACAACTACGGCCCGCCCTATGGCTCAGCCGAGGAAACATTCGGCCACCTCATGGCCTCAGATTTTCGTCCCTATCGCGACGAGATGATTATCTCCACCAAAGCCGGCTACGACATGTGGCCCGGGCCTTACGGCAATTACGGCTCGCGCAAGTACTTGCTCGCGTCACTGGACCAGTCGTTGCGCCGGATGGGGCTCAGCTATGTGGATATTTTCTATCACCATCGCCCGGACCCCGAGACTCCGTTGGAAGAAACCGCCGGTGCACTCGCCCAGGCCGTCCGCAGCGGCAGGGCGCTTTACACCGGGATTTCAAATTACCCGCCGGAACTCACCTCGCGCATGGTAGCGATCCTGCGCGACCTGGGGACACCCTGCCTGATTCATCAGCCCAAGTACAACATGTTTGAGCGCACGCCTGAGCAGGGGCTTTTCGAAGTCCTTTCCACAGAAGGCATCGGCTGCATCGCCTTCTCGCCTCTAGCCCAGGGGATGCTGACCAATCGTTATCTCTCAGGCATCCCTGCCGATTCACGAGCCGCGCGCAACCGGCGCTTCCTGAAACCCGAACAAATAACCCCCGAAATCGTCCACAAAGCGCGCGCACTCAACGAACTCGCCAAAGCCCGCGGCCAATCCTTGTCCCAGATGGCTCTGTCCTGGGTGCTGCGCCAACCCGCAGTTACCTCTGCCCTCATTGGTGCCAGCAGTCCCACTCAGGTTGAGGAAAATGTGGCTGCGGCGAATAACACCAAGTTTGACTCTGGCGAATTAGAACGAATTGACCAGATCCTTAGCCCGAATACTTCACACCCCCTGTAGGGGACGACGCAAGAATTCCCCGGACCTTTCCGCGCTTGGAGCCCCGGAACGTACGTTTGCGGGACAACCGGCCGGCGATTCTCCCTCTCCCCTTCCGAAGGGGAGAGGGCCGGGGTGAGGGGTCTTTCCCACGACAGCCGTTCCTGAGGAGGAGTCCCTTTCTGGTAGGGCATCCTCAAAGAGGACTCCTCACGTCGTCCCCTACAAGCTGTCTCCGGTCAAAGCGGGAGGCCAAATTTCTGGCTTAAGCCGCCTTCATCAACTCCTCAGCAATCTGCACCGCGTTCAGGGCGGCGCCCTTGAGTAGTTGGTCGCCGGAAACCCAAAACGACAGCCCGTTATCCATTGCGCAATCCTTCCGCACACGGCCAACAGCACAGTCGTACTGCTCGGCCAGGTCCAGCGGCAGCGGATAGCGGGCCTGCTCAGGCTCGTCTATGACTTTCAAACCGGGCGCCTTGCCCAGGACCTCAAGCGCCGCCTCGACGCTCACAGGCTGCTCGAACTCGGCGTTCACCGCCACTGAGTGGGCCCGATAGACCGGCACACGCACACAAGTCACGCTGGCGCGAAAAGTGGGATGATGCATGATCTTGCGTCCTTCGTTTTGCATCTTCATTTCCTCTTTGGTGTAGCCGGTCGGCAGGAAGGAGTCCACGTGCGGCAAAACATTGAATGCGATCTGGTGCGGATAAACTTCGTGCGTCACCGGCTCGCCGTTGACGACCTGGCTCACCTGGCGTTTCAGTTCGGCAATCGCCTTGGCGCCAGTACCCGAAACGGCCTGATAGCTCGATGCGAAAATCCTTTTGCACCCGAACGCCGCGTGCAATGGATAGAGCGCCATCAACGTAACGGCCGTGGTGCAGTTTGGATTGGCGATGATGCCCTGGTGCAGCTTGACGTCCATCGCATTGATCTCGGGAATGACCAGCGGTACATGGTCGTCCATCCGAAAGGCGCTCGAGTTGTCAATCACCACGCAGCCCGCCCGCGAGGCCGACGGCGCAAATTCTTTCGAGATGCCGCCACCCGCGCTGAATAGAGCGATGTCCACGCCGCTAAAGGAGTCCTTTTTCAGCTCGCGAACCGCAACCTTTTCGCCCTTGAATTTCAACTGCGTGCCGGCCGAGCGTGTCGAAGCGAGCAACGTGATGTTCCCAACCGGGAAATTGCGTTTCTCGAGAGTATTGAGCATCTCAGCGCCCACGGCGCCAGTTGCCCCGACGACAGCTACATGCGGTTTACGGTTCATAAAGGGTCAGAATATACCGGGTGAGCGGCTTACAGTCAATTGACGCAAACCGGTGACCGGTGTGGCAGGATGCCTGCGCATCTCCGGCCTTTGGTGTGGCCTCAGATGTAGCGCGGATTTCTAATCTGCTGTATCGCAGTGCTTCCAGCCTGCGAACCAGGCGCACAGCCTAAGGCGGACGGACGGTCTGCCGATTGGAAATCGGCGATACAGCAGGTTGGAAACCTGCGCTACTTTTCCCATTGTCGAAACCCCGACGAGAAAGAAATGCTTCCGCAAGATGCCTGTGCTCCCAGCAGCGGCTCATCGGAAAACCCTCAACATCCTGTTTCCGCCCCGCTGAAGCTCGTAATTTACGGGGACCACTTCACTTTGGTAGCCCTCGCTCCGGATTCGCGCCCGCGCCGCGTCCAGATGTGGCGACGGTTCGCACTTCAGCGTGAGCAAAGGAAAAATGCGCACTTCGCGAGCGACGCGGCACAGCTCCCTTATTGCTCGCAAATGAAATTCTTCCGTAAGCAGATCCGAATAAAGAAACAGAAGATGCGAGCAAAGAGCCAGGCCAAACGTCCCGGCGTCGAAGGGCAGCGACGGCAACTCCGCGATCACATAACGTCCTTCCCGCCGCCCCTGTTCGTAGTCGGCGAGGAATCGGCCCAGGGCAGCACGTCGATTGGCCAGAAGATCGTCCGGATCACGATGAAAACTCCAAACCCAGTCCCCCGGTGTCGCCCGAATCTGCGCTATCATCGAACCTGAAGCGGCCTCGAATCGCGCCTGAATGTCCTTGCCTGGCCATGCGTAAAGTGGATCGGCAGAAACCGCGCGATGACCCAAGGCATTGAGTTCCGCCGTGAAACTCGCCGGCCCGCCACCGCAATCCAGCACGCCCGGTGCTAGATCGGAGGCTGAGAGACTGAACATCCGTTCATACTCTTCTCGAGTCCGGCCCCAGGGAACGATTTGATTGAGTTGAATAGCCACGCGTCTAATTTGGATCGGTTTCGAAAACGAAAGCGGCGGCTCACGCCCGCGCTCCAAACGCTCCGCGAGGCAGGACGCCGTTGGAAGTCGCGAAGCGTTTGGAGTGCGCGGCATTCCCGCGCTTTCGTTTTCGTTTACATTACCCCGATATGGATTAACCACGAGAGAAGAAACTCAAGCTTTCGCAGAATTAGCCGCGTGACTTTAATAAATACTAAGCCGATAATATGCAGTTGTCCGGTTAAACATGATCTCTAACCCCAGAGGCCAATTGCAGTGGGGCGCGCGTACCTTTGGAGTGCGGCGACATGTCGCCGCTTTCGCACACCGCGACATGTCGCGGTGTTCCAAAGCGCGGACATGTCCGCGCACTCCAAAATCCGCCTTCAC
>PSRM01000092.1 GCA_003176045.1 Verrucomicrobiota bacterium
TGCACGCCGCCCTCGGGCTCATTCTTCCCGGTCGGCACGACGGTCGTGCAGTGTTCGGCCCAGGATGCCGCCGGGAACGTGTCGGTGACGAACTTCAGCGTCACGGTGTTGGATCGGACCCCGCCGCAGATTGTTCCGCCGGCAACTGTGTTTGCTAACAATGACCTCAATCAGTGCGGCGCAGTTGTGACTTTCCAGCAGCCCGCGGCCAACGATACGTGTTCGACGGTAACCAACATCATTTGCACACCGCCCTCAGGCTCGTTCTTCCCGGTCGGCACGACGGTCGTG
This sequence comes from Verrucomicrobiota bacterium, assembly GCA_003176045.1. Lineage (GTDB taxonomy): Bacteria > Verrucomicrobiota > Verrucomicrobiia > Limisphaerales > UBA8199 > PSRM01. The sequence continues at coordinate 292 of PSRM01000092.1, forward strand.
CAGTGCTCGGCAGAGGATGCCGCCGGGAACGTGGCGGTCACGAACTTCAGCGTCACTGTGCTGGATCGGACCCCGCCGCAGATTATCACGCCGACAAAGGTCTGGGCCACCAACGCCCTCAATCAGTGCGGCGCGGTTGTGACTTTCCAGCAACCCTCCGCCAGCGACTCCTGCTCGACAATAACCAACATCACTTGCACACCGCCCTCGGGCTCGTTCTTCCCGGTCGGCACGACGGTCGTGCGGTGTTCGGCCCAGGATGCCGCCGGGAATCTAGCGGTCACGAACTTCAGCGTCACCGTGCTGGATCGCCAGCCGCCGACCATTGTTTGTCCAGGTGACATGACGGTCACCAATGCCCATGACGCCTGGACTTCCATGGTCACTTTCAATCCGTCGGCGCAGGACAACTGTTCCGGCGTGGGCGCGGTGGTTTGCACGCCGCCTTCGGGCACCGCGCTGGCTCCGGGCAGATACACCGTCAATTGCTGGGTTGCGGATGCCGCGGGCAACTCCAGCTCGTGCAGTTTCCATGTCTCGGTCTGGCCTGGGAATCAGCCCCCTGTCCCGGTCATAGCGCTTGGCCCGCTGGTCAACCTGCCTGGCTATACAAACTTCACCGTCATCGCGCCCGATGGCGTCGCCGCGGATGTCATTTGTGATGGCCAAAGATCTTATGACCCGGATGATGCGTCGTTCCTTGCCGGGTGGTATGTCGGGACCCATCTCTTCTCTACCAACATTGTAGCCGGCGTTAAACTGCCCGTGGGTCTCCACACGATTACCTTGCTCCTGGATGACACTTACCCTTATGGCCGCAGCGCGGAGTCCGTGCAGGTCGAGGTCATCTCTCCCGACCAGGCCATTGGGCTGCTCGAAAACCTGGTCCAGGCCGCTCAACTGACGGGTTCCAATCAACGCACGCTCCTGGCAATTCTGGATGCAGCCATGGCTTCCGCCGACAAACAAAACCTGACTCCCGAGATCAACCAACTCGGCGCTTTCGAAAACAAAGTCCGCTCGCAGGTCATGCGCTCGGACCCCGACCTCGCCAACGAGTTGCTCCAGGCTGCACAACAGATTATCCAGGCCCTTTCTCCGTGAGGGATGGGGGTCGAGGGTCGAGGGGTCGAGGGCGGAAAACCGGGAGCAGATAGGTGTAGGGGACGACGTGAGGAGTCCTCTTTTGCAACGCGGCGCCAGGATGGGACTCCTTACGTCGTCCCCTACAGCGGTCGCGGCTCTGTTCAAAGTCCGTTGAAAAAATTGGCGTCCCTTAGGTCCATGTGGTATGCGTGTCAGAGGATTATATGCCGACCTACATGGACATCCACAATCTCCCGGGTGGTGTTTCTGCCGAAGATGTGGCAAACGCACACTACAAAGACCTTGCCGTTCAAGGCAAATACGGTGTTTCGTATCTCAAGTATTGGATCAACGAGAAAGCCGGCAAAGTCTTCTGCCTTTGCGAGGCACCCGACGCAGAAACGGCTGAGCGAGTTCATCGCGAGGCCCACGGATTGGTGGCAGAAAAAGTCATTCTGGTGGATCCAGAGGTTGCTGAACTTTTCCTGGGCGAAGGCGGTGTTAATGCCGCCGGAGCGGTGGTGCTTCCAGGAGGATCGGCAGAAGACCGCGACCCGGGGATTCGGACAATTCTTTTTACCGATATCGTAGGCTCGACCGTGATGACCCAGCGCATGGGCGACGAAGCAGCAATGAAATTGTTGGAGCTTCACGATTCGATTGTGCGCGGTGCGCTGAAGGATTTGGGCGGCCGCGAAGTCAAACATTTGGGCGACGGCATCATGGCCTCATTCCTCTCGGCTGCATCGGCAGTAAAATGCGCCGCCCTGGTGCAAAGAGAGATTGCCAAGCATGGTAAGGCCAATGCCGATCATCCAATTCGCCTCCGTGTTGGCATCGCCGCGGGCGAGCCGGTGGAACGCCACAACGATTTGTTTGGCGTGACCGTGCAACTGGCTGCGCGGCTTTGTGGCCACGCCGCCGCGGAGCAAATTCTTGTCTCTAATGTCGTTGCCGAATTGTGCGCGGGGAAAATTCTCTCGTTCCAGGATCTTGGCGAAGTGACCTTAAAAGGATTCGAGCGCCCGGTTCGCGCGCACGCCGTGAACTGGACAAGCGATTCGCTGCCGGCTTAGAAACTGCCGAGACGGTCCGACCCAGCGCTCACCTCGCTCCCCACACGGCTGACCAACCCTGTAGGGCAGGCTTTCCAGCCTGCCGGTTGCGACCCTTTCTAGCGTCGCGACCCTGAAGGGCGGCGGTTCAGGGGGCTGGAAAGCCCCTTTCCCGGCAGGCTCGAAAGCCTGCGCTACCGTCTTGGACTTTGTCACTGGCGCTGTGTGCCCGGCCTGGGCCGCCCGGCGCTATTTAGTTAGGCGGGGCAGGGGCGGGTTTGGTAGCTTTTGCGGGATGGCAGAAGAAAAGAAAATTGGCTGGTGGCGCTCCCGTTTTGGGTTTGCGGCGTTCTGGCTGACATCGCTGGTGGTGCTCTGGTCGGCCCTCAGGCTGGCGCTGCTGCTGTCGTTTAGGCCACATGGGCTGGCAATTGCGGATGCTGCAGGGGCGTTACTGGAGGGAGCGCATCGGGATTTGTTTGTGGGGCTGGGGCTGACAGTTCCAATCCTCTTCTGGCTGGCAGTTCGAAAGGGTGAAGTGACTCCGGTCTGGCGACGGTCCTTTCAGTATGGCCTGGCCGTGCTGTTTTGGTTCGGAATGATTTTCCTCTGCCTGGCTGAGTATTTCTTTTTTGATGAGTTCAAGTCGCGCTTCAACACAGTAGCGGTTGATTACTTCGAGAATCCCCGAGAGGTAATCGTCAATATCTGGGATTCCTACCCGGTAGTTTGGGTGGTGCTGGGATGTACGGCGCTGAGTCTGGGTTGGCTGCTGCTGGCCAAAAAGATTTTTGGGCAGATGTGGCAACGGCGGTTTAATGGCGGAGCCAGGGCGCTTCCTTTGTTGGCGGCGGTCATTCTAATGGTGCTGCTGACGTTTACGATTCAGTTCAAGGAGGCCCATGTAAGCAGTGATCGGACAGTCAACGAGATCGCCAATAATGGGCTCATTTCGTTTGGGGTAGCGGCGTGGACGCACGATTTGGATTACAAGGCGTATTACAAAACGCTTCCGCCCCCGACGCCGGGTGAGGGCACCCGGCCTACAGGCGCGGCGGCGCATCAAGCGGATGTGGATACTCCAGCAGCGCCGCAGGCTTCGCTGGAGGCGGCGTTCGAACGAACCCGGCGGCTGTTGACCGAGTCTAACACAGAATATGCCGGGACTGGTCAAACAATCCGGCGCAAGGTCGCCGGGGACCCAAACCGCCCACGACTGAATGTGGTGCTGTTCCTGGAGGAGAGTCTTGGGTCGAAGTTTTGGGGGTGCCTGGGAAGGAGGACAACGCTGACGCCAGAGATGGATAAGCTGGCGACTGAGGAGGGTTTGCTGTTCACTAACATTTACGCCTGCGGCAATCGGACTGTGCGGGGCATGGAGGGCGTCCTCTCATCGTTTCCGCCTCTCCCCGGTGGGTCGATCGTGAAACGGGACCGTTCGGAAAACGTAGAGACGATTGCGCGGGTTCTCAAGCGCGATGGTTATGCGACAGTCTTTTTCTACGGTGGGATGGGCTTTTTTGACGGTATGCGCTCGTTTTGCGTAGCCAACGGATACGACCGGTTCATCGAGCAAAAGAATTTTGATCATCCTGGTTTTACGACGATTTGGGGTGTGTGCGATGAGGAGGTGTTCGCCAGGGCCATTACCGAATGCCGCGCAATGTGGCAAAGCGGCCAGCCGTTTTTCGCCACTATCCTCTCCGTATCCAACCACAAGCCATACGCCTACCCGAAAGGGCGAATTCCTGAGGACCCTAACCCGCCGAGCCGCGATAAAGCGGTGAAATATTCCGATTTCGCGCTGGGCCAGTTCTTCCGGGCTGCGCGCAACGAGCCGTTTTGGACCAACACCGTTTTCGTGGTGGTCGCCGACCATGGGGATCGGGTCTATGGCAGCCAGAAGATTCCGATTCAGTCATACGAGATCCCCTTGGTGATTTTGGGGCCGGCCGTGGTGAAAGCGCCTGGCCGGATAGGGCAATTGGGCAGCTCGCTGGATGTGGCGCCAACGATTCTCGGGCTGATCGGGCGTCCGTATGAAACAATGTTTTTCGGTCACGACCTGCTGAGGTGCCAGCCGTCGGACGGGCGTGCGCTGCTGCACCATAATCGCGACATTGGCCTGTTGAAAGATGATCGGTTGGTGGTTCTGGGTTTGAAGAAAAGTTCGGAATTTTACGAGGGCGACCCGAAACGGGTGAATATGGCTTCGCAGCCTCAACCCGGAGCGAAGGAGCGGGAGCTTGAGGCCGATGCAGTGGCGCTCTATCAGGTGGCGGATGCGTTGTATGTGGGCAGAAAGTATCGAATTGACTCAAAGTAGCTTCTGGGTAAAAGACCCTATTCCTGAGAATTGCTTAATCAGCGTTAATGAAAGCTCCGGGAGATGAGCATCGGTCTCTTTTCGTGAGCCGACAACATTGGAGGAAAAATTATGGCAGCACATACAGATTTTGAACCGTTGAGTTGGGAGGAGGCAGAACAAAATCGAGGAAGCATCGCGAACCAGTATCAACGCCGTCGTGACGTTGCTTCTCTGGCGACACGCCAGGCCCCGTTCACGGGATTCCTGGCCACCTTGCACGCGCCACCCCCGCCGGTGGCTCCAAACCAGCGCCAGCCCGTGGATACGATTTTCGAACAATGCGAGCGCTTGCGCGCCGAGATCAAACGCGGCAGCGAATACCTCGACCAGCTTCATCGCGAACTGGCCGAGAGCCGGTCGTTATTGGAAAGCTGGCCGATTTACGAACGGAACTGCGGAAAAAACCCGCTCGCCCAACTTACCGAGTCCGTTCTCGTCAACCAGCGCGCCTCGAAGTTTCTGGCCACATGGGTTAAGCGCCGGGAACGGCGGTTGCAGACGATGACGAAAGCCGCAAACAAAGCTCTGGCCAGGAGAAAGTCCCTTTTGGCTTCGAAATCGCCTCGAAATGGTGCGGCGCGCTCTTCGAAACGTAGTCCGCTCAAATTTCCTGAAAATGGAGATATGCACGGCAAGGCCACCTGCGGGCGAGAACTGGTGGCTGCCTAAGGGCAGACACCGGGTCAATTCTTGCCTTTTGGAGAGATTTCTAAACCGCGGATTTCGCGGATGATGGGGATAAAGATCCGCGTAATCCGCGGTGAATTTTTTCGTTTTGGTTCTGGCTCCGCCGCGTCTGGTTAACTGCTTCCCTTCTGGCCTTCCTCTGCTAACATCCAACCACCGCGCAAGTTTCTTTGTTCGCGGGTGAGTTGTTGATGAAAAACATCGTCTATTTTGACCTGGAAACACAGAAATCGGCTGACGAAGTGGGCGGTTGGGGGCATATCAGCCGCATGGGGCTGAGCGTGGGCGTGACTTATAGCAGCGCAGCAGGGACTTACAATATTTATGGGGAAAAGCAGGTTGATGCCTTGTTAAACCAATTGCAAAGGGCTGACTTGGTGGTGGGCTTCAACAATCTGCGCTTCGATTATGAGGTGTTGCACGGCTATACGGCATTGGATCTGCGGCAATTGCCCACGCTGGATTTGATGGTGGAATTGCAGAAATCCCTCCAGCATCGGCTTTCACTGGACTCAATCGCCAGCGGGACGTTCGGACTGAACAAGACGTCTGCTGGGATGCAGGCCATCCATTGGTTCAAAGAAGGTAAGCTCCTGGAGGTGGCGGAGTATTGCTGCTATGACGTTAAACTTACTAGGTTGGTCCACGAATACGGCACCCGACACAGGCAGTTACACTATCATAACCGTTTCGGAAAGAAACTGAGCGTCCAGGTGGTGTGGTGAGAGCGCGAATGAACCCGAATTCACGCGAATGATTAATGATTCGCGTTTATTCGCGTCTATTCGCGGTTGAGAGGCAGCCTATGAAATTTTTTTGCAAATTTTCTGAAAATTTTATTGCAAGATTTTCGTCAAAGAGTTATTCAAGAAGTTGTTCAGGGTAAGAGCTGTTCGGGACCCACAACCATCAGGAACCATGAACGACATACACACGCCGACAGGACTCGCCAAAAGCTCTACGGGGATAACAGGTCTTGATTCTCTCACCGGCGGCGGTTTGCCAATGGAAAGAACAACTCTTGTGTTGGGCGGGCCAGGCACGGGTAAAACCGTATTCAGTTTGCAAACACTGGTGGCAGGAGCGCGGCGAGGCGAACCCGGCATTTTCGTTACGTTCAGCGAGCCCCCTGCGCAAGTCCTGCAAAACGGGGCCGGTTTTGGTTGGGAACTGGATGAATTCCAGCCTGGAAAGCTAATCGTCCTGGACGCGCAGATGCGGCCCAGCGTGGTGCGCGCGGGGCACTTCGACCTGACGGGTATGCTGGCGGGTCTCCGCTCAGTCGCGAACGAAATGGGCGCGCGCCGGATCGTTTTTGACGGGTTGGACGTCCTATTGACGTTGCTGGATGACCGGATGTCAGAGTTGCAGGAGGTCTTTCGGCTGCGAGATTGGCTGCTGGAGAACCGTTTCACAGCCATAGTTACTGCCAATATCCAGGGCCAGCGTGTATCCATGGTGGACCGGTGGAATCTCATACAATCTATTGCCGATTGCGCTGTTGCTCTCGACCTGAGTGTCAGTAATGGAAAGACCGCGCGCAAAATCAGGGTTATGAAGTATCGGGGTTCGGCTTACAGCGAGGATGAGGCGGGTTTCACCATCGGCGCCGCGGGCATTGAGCTGCGAACGCCTTCAGTCGAAGCGGCCATAACGCCCTCAGGCATACCAGAAGTCTTGAAGGCCGAGCTCGCCCATGTACGCAAGGAACTCAATGCGCGGATGACGGAATTTGATCGGTTTTTCGAAATGAAACAGGCGGAAATGGATTTCTTGCAGAAGAAGCAACCGGCGGCAGCCGACCAGAGGCCAACGCGCAGGCTAAGCGTGAAGCGGACCGTGAAGGTGCGTTAAGCCAGCAGTTTGGTCACCAACTCCCCTTCCACATCCGTCAGCCGGAAGTCACGGCCCTGGAAGCGGTAGGTAAGTTTGGTGTGATCAAAGCCTAGCAGGTGCAGCAGGGTGGCGTGGAGATCGTGGATTGAAACTTTGTCTTTCACGACGTGAAAGCCAAGTTCATCGGTTTCCCCCAGGCTGATGCCAGGCTTGATGCCGCCTCCGGCCAGCCAGATGCTAAAGGCCTGCGGATGATGGTCGCGGCCCAGCTTGCGCCCGGCGTCGGCGTTGCTCTCAACCATCGGGGTGCGCCCGAACTCGCCGCCCCAGATTATCAGCGTATCATCGAGCAGCCCGCGTTGCTTGAGGTCCTTAATCAAAGCCGCGCTGGCCTGGTCGGTTTTGGCAGTTTGGTCCTTTACGCCATTGACGACTTCGCTGTGGTGGTCCCAGCCTTCGTGGAAGAGTTGGATGAAGCGGACGCCGCGCTCGATCATTCGCCGCGCCAGCAGGCAGTTCATCGCAAAAGAGGGTTTGCCGGGCTCTGCCCCGTACATTTTGAGAGTTTCGGGCGATTCCTTCGCCACATCAATCAACTCCGGCGCGCTGGATTGCATGCGGTAAGCCATTTCGAATGAGGCGATGCGCGTAGAGATCTCGGGATCGCCGATCACTCCGAGGTGTTTGGTGTTCAATTCCTTAATCAGATCCAGCGTGCGCCGCTGCATTTTATCCGTGATGCCGGCGGGGTTCGAAAGGAAAAGAACTGGATCACCGGTTTTGCGGAATGGCACGCCCTGATAAACCGTTGGAAGGAAACCGCTGCCGAAAAGGGAAGCCCCGCCGCTCAGGCCGTTGGCCGAGTTGAGCACCACGAACCCAGGCAGGTTCTGCGCTTCGCTGCCAAGGCCGTAGAGGACCCATGAACCGAAACAGGGCCGGCCAAATTGGGTCGAGCCCGTTTGCATGAGGACCTGGGCCGGCGCGTGGTTGAACGCGTCGGTGGTCATGGACTTCACAATCGCAATGTCATCCACAACCGTGGACAAGTGCGGCAGCGCCTCGGAAAGCTCGGCGCCGCAAGCGCCGTGTTTGGCGAACTTGAATTCGCTGGCGTAAAGAGCGGCATCCGGCTTAATGAACGCGTATTTCTGCCCCATGACAACTTCCTGTGGAACAGGTTTGCCGTTGTACTTAGCTAGCGAAGGCTTGTAATCGAACAAATCGAGCTGGCTCGGCGCTCCGCCCATAAACAGGTAAATGACCCGCTTGGCCTTGGGTTTGAAGTGGGGCGCATGCGGAGCGAGGGGATTGGCGGCTTTGGGCGCAACAGCTCCCATTGCTTTGGAGCCATCCAGCATGGAAGCCAGGGCAATGGACCCGAGGCCGACCCCGCACTGGCGGAAGAACCAACGACGGGTGATGAGGCGGCTGTACTCCGCGCGTAGTTCCTGGCTTAAGTTCATCGTATTCAACAATAAAACTCCAAACATCAAATTTCAAACATCAAACAAGCTTCAAACTTCAAGCTCCAAGAAGCACATGGATCTCGCCTTGAAGGTTGAAGTTTTCTTGAGGTTTGATGATTGAATTCTGAAGTTTTATCCGTGTTCATCCGTGTTCATCCGTGGTTGTTCACTCTCTGGTTATCGTTTCATCCAAATTCAACACCACCCGGCTGAGCATCGCCCAGGCTGCGGCCTGGTGGACATTTACCTTCTGGGGCAATTTCGCCAGCTCAGGCACAGCGACCTTGATGGCGGAAGCAGAGTCGTGCTCGAAATAGTCGTATTGCTCTCGCCAGAATTTGAGCAGTTGGTCCAGCTCAAAAGCCGTCGGCTCGCGGGCCGTGCAGAGGCGGAACGCATAAGAGGCTCGGGAGCGATCGTCGCTGCCGCCTTCTTTGAGGATGCGCAAGGCCAGGGCCTGGGCAGCCTCGACAAAGGTTTGTTCGTTTAGTGTGGTCAGCGCTTGCAAAGGAGTATTGGAGCGAACCCGTCGCGGACAAGAGGTCTCGCCCGAAGGAACATCGAACGCAGCCAAAGATGGAAAAGGCAGGGACCGTTTCCAAAAGGTGTAAATCCCCCGGCGGTAGCGATCTTCCCCTTTGCTCTCGGTCCAGGTGAAACCGCCATACACCGTGTCGCCGATTGTGGAAGGAATTGGCGGCGAGACGCTAGGGCCGCCAATCTTCGGATTGAGCAAGCCGCTGATGGAAAGCGACATATCCTGGACAATCTCGCCTTCAACTCGCAATCGCGGGGACCGCTCGAGCAACCGGTCATAAGGATCGCGAGCCAGTTCCTCCGGAGTCACCACGGAAGCCTGGCGGTAGGTCGCTGAATTAACGATCAGGCGGTGGATGTGTTTGATGCTCCAGGGAGCCGCCGTCAGAGCGTGGAGCGTCGAAGCGTTCGAGCGTGCACTGTTGGTACCTTTTGCTACGCTCTGACGCTCTCCACGCTCTGACGCTCCTACGACTGCAGTGGGTTGCATAAACTCACACGCCAGCCAATCGAGCAACTCAGGATGTGAGGGTTTCTCCACACGCGTGCCGAGATCCTCAGGCGTGGACACTAGCCCCTGGCCGAAATACTCCATCCAGATGCGATTGACGATGGCCCGGGCTGTGGTGGGGCTATGGGGATCCACAATCCACTTGGCCAGACCCAGCCGGTTGTGTGGGGCGCCCGCCGGAAACGGATTCAAGGCCGCTGGGGTGCCAGGTTGCACTACTTCGGCCGGGCGCAGACGATCTCCGCGCTTGAACAGATGCGTGACTCTCGGCTGCGCGCGCTGGTGCAGCACAAGCGTGGTGGCTGGATAAGGCCATTGTGCCCAGGCATCGTTGATTTGTTTGTTCAGGTCGCCGAATTCGGGATCGGAAAGGCGGAAGCGGTCAAAAAGCACTCGCTTCTGGCCGGCGGAACGTTCCGCGAACGGAACGACTATCGCCTCCTTCTGGGCGGGAGAAAGCCGGTCCACCTTGAGCGCCGCGACATTCGTCGTGGCGTCCAATCGCAGGCATCCAAGCATGTGGCAGTCGAGCTTGCTCTCGCCATCGAACTTTTCGTAAATAGTGAAAAGCAGGCGCGTGCCGCCTTCGAAACCAATGGGCTTTTCGCACTCGAAGACCGCGTAATGGTTTTCGTTTCGGTGATCGGGCGTCACACTGGGGCACCACCCTCCTTTGTCGGTGTTGCCATCAATTGCGTTCACGATGCTGAACCCCTTGGCTTCGGCATCGGCAATCGCGCGGCGGAACTTCACTTTGTTCGTCACGGTTGGATTGACCAGAGGAGTGGCTTCGACGGTGAATTCTTTGATGAGAAAACTGCCTTTGCCGGTCAGGCCGGGGCCGTTGTACTTTAGATTGGCATTGGTGAGAGCTTCCAGGCGAAAGCCGGTGATGTTCGTCAGGGTAGTCTCGGCCCAGACTCGCATGACGCTGCCTTGCTGAAGGTCACCGCCGCCCAGCAGAGACATATCGTCCTGCTTCTCGAACTTGCTGGCGAAATTAAACCAGTCGCGGGGCTCAAGCACCATCCATTCGGGAAACGGTCCCGAATACCGCTTCTCCCACTCCGTCATGCGCTCTGCCAGGTTGGTCGTTTGCGACATGGCTTTGTCCTCCAGTTCGCGAATTTTGGCCAGGATCTCCTCGCGTTTTTTTGCCTCCGCCAGCGTGGGCACCTCGCCAAACGCTTCGTCGTCGTTATTCAGAAGCGCAAAAAGCTGGTAATACTCCTGTTGGCTGAACGGGTCGAATTTATGATTATGGCATTGGCAGCAATTGAGCGTCAGGCCGAGGAACGCTTTGCCAAGCGCATCTATCCGATCCACGATGGCCTCATGTCGGAATTGCTCGGGCTCGATGCCGCCCTCCTGGTTGAGCATTGAATTCCGCAAAAAGCCTGTGGCAACTCGCTGATCGAGAGTGGGATTGGGCAATAGATCGCCTGCGAGTTGTTCAATAGTAAATTCGTCGAACGGCAGGTCACGGTTGAACGCCTCAATCACCCAATCTCGATACGGCCAAATGGAACGTGGATTGTCTTTTTCGTACCCGTTCGTGTCCGCGTAACGCGCGGCATCAAGCCAATGCCGGCCCCAGCGCTCGCCATAGTGCGGCGAGGCCAGCAATCGCTCCACCTGTCGTTCGTAGGCATCAGGCGAGCGGTCTGAAACGAATTCATTAACTTCTTTGAGCGTCGGAGGCAGCCCGGTCAGATCCAGGCTCAACCTCCGGATGAGCGTCACGCGCTCTGCTTCGGAGGACGGTTTCAGGTTTTCCTTCTCCAGTCGAGCCAGGATGAAATTATCAATCGGGTTGCGCACCCACTTGCTTCGCTTAGCCGAAGGCATAGAGGGGCGTACGGGCGCTTTGAAAGCCCAATGGTTACGAGCGCGTTCCGCGGTCTTCGCAGCCAAATTGTCCGGCCAGGCGGCGCCCTGATCAATCCATGCGCGAAACAAACCAATCTGAGCGGCGGTCAGACGGTCGCCCTTGGGCGGCATCACCGTGTCTGGATCCAACCCAGCCACCAACTTGATGACACGGCTCGCGGCACTGTTGCTGGAAACGATGATCGGGCCGTGTTCGCCGGTTTTGAAGACACTAGCCTTGTTATCCCAGCGTAAATCACCTTTTTGTTTTTCCGCTCCGTGGCAAGAGGAGCATCGATCAATGAGAATGGGTTGAATGTCCTTAATGAAATCTACCGTGCGAGAGGCAGGTGGAGGAAGAGACGGCGTGGAAGCACGCCCCACTAGAGTAATCAGGCAGAAACACAAAGGGAGCAAGGTGAAACGCTTAACCTTTTTGATTTGAGAGCCCTTTTGCATGCGGCACGAAGAAGGACGCTTTATATCAATTCTTATTCAATTTTGGCCTCATTTTCAAGCTGAAACGAGGTGGTATAAGTGCGCATGGGTGCGCATGGCTTGTGCTTTCCGCGGCAATTTTGAAGGCATCGATTTAACGCAAAGGTCCAAAGACGCAGGGGCCAAACAGAACGAAACGAAGGAAACGAAGTGGGAGATAAGTCCAGGATTGGCCTAAAGCTCTTACAAATTATAGCATGAAGCAAATGTTCGGCTATGCCCTGGTTTTTCTGTTGTTGTCCGGCCCACTCTTTGCTGCCGATAGCCCTCCGCAGCGCTTCGACGTCCGCGCATTCGGAGCCGTGGGCGATGGAGTCGCGGATGACCAGCCCCCTTTGATCCGGACCGCGCAGGCGGTGGCTCGCAACAAGGGCGGCGTGCTGTACGTTCCGTTTGGTGTCTATCGGTGTAGCAGGCAGGCGGGAATGCAGAATGGGATCGAGTTTGCCGGCGTCTCCGACGTGACCATTCTGTTCGACCCGGGCGCGGTGCTCATGATGGACAATCTCAACCCGCAAAATGGCCAGGGCGACTTCGGCCACGGCATCGTCTTCCGCGGGCCGAGCAGGAATATCGCCGTTATCAATGCGTCAGTGAAATGGGCAAAGAAGCCAAGCGGCAGGAGCATGGGTGACGCCTTTCGCTTCGAGGGTTTTCCCTCCGACGATCGCTGTATCTCGAACATCCGTTTAATTCAATGCAGCGCGGAATTCAGCCCACAGACGGGTGCGGTTCTGATGGGCTGCTCGGACATTTACGTCGAGAACTTTCGGGTCACCCGCACGCACGCGGACGGATTGCATTTCAATGCGTGCCGGCGCATCCACGTCTCAAGTGTCACCGGCATCGAGACCGGCGACGACACACTCTCATTCGTCACCTACCAGGATGACAGTGCCGTGAATGTTTACAGTGGCGGCCCCGGCTCGTATGCGCGGGCGGATTTCGGCGAATGGAACAACAATGGCTCGACCGCCGCCAACATATACGCCAGGGGCGGGACGGCGAACGGCGTTCGTCTGGCGGGGGCGATGAACGTGGCGCTGTCGGATGTAATCATCGAGGGGAAGCTTCGCGCCGTCATCGCAGATTGCGGGAGGAAGGAGGCTAACAAGCACAGTTGGTCCTGGCTGGCCAGCCGCGGGATCACCATCTGCAACGTAGTGGCCACCGGCTGCACGACCGGTTTCTACGTCGCCAACTTCAATCAGCCGATGACCGCTGACGACAAGTGGTGGCGTTTCGAAATTCAACTCTCCAATTTAAGCGCTAGAGATTGCAAGGACGACAGCGTGCGGATTGCCGAAGCAGCCGGCGTGGCGGTGCGAGGAGTCAAGGCAGAGAACAGAAGGATTCGCATCCTGCATTGCAGAGACTGCGTGCTTGATGGAATCGAACTCAGAAACGGAGAGTTCATCGTCGAGGGCCAGGCGGACGCCTCCATGCGGGACGCGCCGGACCTGGGCTTGTCCGTCCTTCATGTCAATATCGACAAGGGCTACCTGGATATCCACAACTGTCGGGGTCTGACCTGCGAGAGCGTCCGCATTTCTCATCCTGTCGGCAAGGCGGTCCGGCGGAGCCAAATTCACGACTCCCGCATCGGTCGGATTTCGGTCCAGTAAGGCGGTTAAATGGGATCATGAAGGGCCTTCTGCTGTTTTGCCTGCTGACGAGCTCACTGAGTGCCCGAAAGCATTGCGAATGATCATGGGGCCATTTCTGGCAAATATGTAAGCACTTGACCCCGGTTGCATGCGTCCGCCGCCCGCCTAGGTTGCTGGGCACAAGGCGGTGGACAGATCCCGATCATAGTACGTGGACCTGTGACCAGGAACGAGGGAAAATCGAAAGCTTACGGAAGGACGCAATGGAAACCGAAATCCACTGTAACGGCACCATTCTCGCGCTGACTGTCGCCTTGGCTGCAGTGGTCGAGCACCAAAGCTCAGCCGCGACACATTACGTCTCGCAAACGAGCCCAAACCCATCGCCGCCTTACTCCACGCCGGACACTGCGGCCCATAGCATCCAGGACGCAGTTGATGTTACAACCGATGGGGACAGCGTCCTGGTTGCACCCGGCGATTACGGTGTGACCAATCAAATCACTGTGACCAACGCCATCTTCCTGCAAAGCACCGGTGGCGCGAGCCAAACATTTCTGACTGGATATGGTGGTTTGGGCCAGGGCACCTGGTGCCTCGGGATTTCCAATGCTCTTGCTGTGGCTAACGGATTCTGTTTTCGACCGGCAGACGCAGACCCTGGCGCGCCAGGCGGCGCAGTTCTGGTCGGCGGCACAATACAGAATTGCACCTTCACCAATTTCTTTAGTGCCCGAAATTTCGGCGGAGCGATTCTCGTAAGCGGCGGCACGTTGAGCAACGTGATTGTCGCGTACTACCGCGGAATCAGTCCCGACGGAGTCGCGGTCTATTGCAGCGGCTCAGGCCTCGTCACCGATTCCCAAATTCTGGCCAATCCAGGATATAATGTGGACGGTGGGGCGATAGCGTTGGTAAACAGCCGCTTGCAAAACTCGGTGATTTCGGGCTCGCCGAACCCCAGCCGAGTAAGCGGCCCAGCCGTTTCTGCGATTTCCAGCACCGTTGCAGGGTGCACCATCAGCAATAACTACAGCCTGGGAAAAGGTGGCGGCGCTTACCTCCAGGACTCCTTGATGGACAGGTGCATCGTCACTGGGAACGGAGCCGGAAGCACCTATCTTGGCTCCGGCGGCGGCGGAATTTTCGAAACCAACAGCACCATCCGCGATTCGCTGATCGTTAGCAACCGGGCTGTGGTAGGAGACGGTGGGGCGACTTACGGAGGTCTCGGGGGTGGTGTTTATATGCAAGGGGGCGCGCTGCTCAATTGCACCGTAAGCGGAAATTCCGCCCAGGAATATACCAATCCGGGCTTGCCCGGCGGAGGCGGGGGTGTTTATGCCGAGAGCGGCGGCATCACCAATTGCATTCTCTATTTCAACTACCTCGACGCGGATCGCGCCTCGACCAACTGGCTCAACGTGGGACCGGCGATATTCGACCATTGCTGCACCGCTCCCGATCCGGGTGGCGCGGGAGACATTACCCAGGATCCGCAATTCGTGGGTATGGCAAGCGGCAACTATCATTTGGCTGCTTCCTCGCCCTGCCTCGGGACTGGAGTCGTTCAGCCCTGGATGACCGGTGCTCACGATCTCGATGGCAATCCGAGGACCACCAGCAACGCGGTCGATATGGGGGCATATCAAACGCCGTCGGCCCGCCCGCTGTTGGCCATCAGTTCCTCCGGTGCCAACATCACTCTCTTTTGGCCTTCGGCCGGGACCGAGGGGTTTGTGCTGGAGCAGTCTGCCGACCTCGGGATGCCGCAAAACTGGACAACCAATACGGCGACAGTGACCGATGACGGCTCCAGCAAATCCGTGACCATCCCTGCAACCAACAACCTTCAGTTCTTTCGCCTTCACTTGCTGTAAAGGGAGCAGTCCGGCCCCCGGCCTGTCGCGTCCAAGCATCGCAATCGCGGAACAGCAGCGGAGCAGGGGCAGCGATGCACGCTCCGTCGTTGCGACTCTGTTGCACAATTGTTGCACCTTTTGTTGCGGGTAAAACATCTCAAATCCAATTGGAAAGTGCCATTTGTTGCGGTGTTGCGGGTTTCTCGCCCCTGGACACATACACCGCCTCTTAATCCCTGTTGTGCTCCACGTGTTTAATCTTTCTCTTCCTCCTAATCCCAGTTCAATCTGAATTACCGGCTATTTACCACTATTTGCCGCTATTTACCGCTTTTTTTTGTGTCGCTCGCCAGAAACAGATTCAACCAAACCCACCGCACATTCCAACGCGCCAATGGGCACAGCATCCTCAGCTAGAGAGGCCAGAGCGACTCGCAGGCTGGGCCCGAACACGTCCATGACAAAGGATGGCAAGGCTGTGGCAACAGTCCCGCGCAGCGGCTCGCCGATATTCGAAAGGCCACCACCCAATACGATGATCTGAGGGTGGAAGAGATGGATGACATGGGAGAGCCCGAAAGCCAGGTCCGCGGCAAGCTCATCAAGGATTTGTTTGGCGACGGGATCGCCTTTAGCAAGGGCGGGAGCGAGCCATTTGGCTTCGGCACCCTTGCCGGAGGGCAGGGGCAGGCGAGACGCGTGCCGTACTTTGCGGATCCGGGCGTCTATGGCCCAGCCGGAGCAGCGCGATTCTACTGTGGTGCCGTCGCGGTCCAGGCGTACGTGACCAATTTCGGCTTCGCCCGGTGTTGCGCCGTGATAAATTTTCCCGTCCACCACCAGGCCGCCGCCAACACCGCTGCCGAGAGTGACATAGAACACCGGATTGAAGCCGCGGCCAGCGCCGTGGATGGCTTCGCCGAGCGCGGCCACATTTGCATCGTTGTCCAATACAACTCGGCAACTGATCAGGCCTCGCAGCCAGCCGGCAAGATCGAATTCCGACCATCCCTCGATTTGATGCGAGCGGGCAACGCGCCCCGTGCGCCAATCCACCGGTCCTCCAAACCCCACACCGAGCGCGGCGATGGTCCGCGAGCGCAGCAATTCTGGCAACGTCGTTTCGATTTGGGCCCGAATTCCGGCCGCGCCTTTTGAGGGGTTCACAGTAAGACGTTTACGCTCCAGAATTCTGGCGCGTTTGTCTCCGATCACCAGTTGGAGTTTGGTCCCGCCGATTTCTATTCCTGCGAAGAACGCGCTCACGTTAGTGCTGACACAATCAGACGTTTACAGAGACACAAACCACGAATGAACACGAATGCTCACGAATTCATTCGTGTTTATTCGTGTTCATTCGTGGTTTCTTTGTAAAAGCGTGCCTGTTACACCACACCAGGTTTAATCTCTGTCCGGAGAACTTTGAACGGCCCATTGCGGATAAGGCGTGGCTGAACCCTTCGTGCTGTGCCAAAGAATGTGATTCAGAAGATCCTCAGGGCATTGGTCGGGCCGGTCCAAAGGCAGCCGTGCAGAAGCCACTGCCAATTTGCGCAGCAGTGGATCTGAGACTTGTTTTGGCTCCGGGTTAGTCTGGTCAAGCGGAACATTGTTTGGCACCGCAACGAACGGCGCGAAATCCGGCTGGTTGGTGAAGCAATCGAACATGGGCGTGGCTGCGGCATCCATTTGGTTCATGGGAGGCAAGCCAAGGATCAGTTCGATCGTGCGCAAAAGACTGGTTTGGTTGTATTGGGTATGCACCACGGCGCTTCGGCGCGTGTAAGGACTGGCGACGTAAGCGGTGGTGCGAAATCCGCTGACATGGTCCCAGCCATTTTGCGGATCGTCCTCGATGCAGAAAACGCAAGTCTCAGGCCAGAAAAGGCTCTGGCTAATGGCCTCTACGATGCGGCCGAACGCGAGATCGTTATCGGCTACCTGGGCGGCGGGTGTCGGGCGACCCGCCCGGGTCCCGCTGGTGTGATCGTTGGGCAGGC
This sequence comes from Verrucomicrobiota bacterium, assembly GCA_003176045.1. Classification (GTDB taxonomy): domain Bacteria; phylum Verrucomicrobiota; class Verrucomicrobiia; order Limisphaerales; family UBA8199; genus PSRM01. The sequence continues at coordinate 17,677 of PSRM01000092.1, forward strand.
AGATGAGGATCAGTTGGGGAAAGGAGCCGCTCTTTTCGAACTCGTGAAGCTCCTTATTGAACCGGTCGGCCCGCACCACATCGGGAATTCTGAGATCCCAGCCGACCGTGTTGGTGGCAACGTAGGGCCGCAAGGACTCGATTCCCGGGCGGCTGCGAATTTCTATTTCGCCCCGTTGTTGAATGAAATCGTCATAGTATTCTTTATAGGTCGGCCGGGTCTTTTTAGCAGGGTCTTTCCAATGCGACTCTGGAAAGGCGAATTCGCCGTAGTCCCGAAAAGTTTTGCCGTGCGCGATCGCGTTGTCCCAAATAAAACCCGCGGAAGAGTAGGCCAGCGCGTCCACTTCGTCATCACCCATGCCGTCGGGATAGCTGCGAGGGAATCCCGCAAACGAGCGCTCGACATACTCAGTGGCAAAGGCGCTATCGGCCCATTGGTGGCCGTCGGCGCTGAGAATCCCGCAGCAGTAAGTGTTATCGAGCAGAACAAACTGGCGAGCAAGCTTGTGGAGGTTGGGCGTGATACGCTCACCAAAAACGCAAAGAGCGGGATCCCCGTTGCCTTCCTTTATGTCGCCCAGGACCTGGTCATAGCTTCGGTTTTCTTTGATGACATAGACCACGTGCTTAAAGACCGATGGTTCGCCGACTCGCTCAGGCACAGGCCGCGGAGGCTGATCGGGCCGGGGCCGTTGGGCCGCCTGGCGCAGGAGTGGGTAGCGCAGATTCGCCAGCGCCTGCCAGGTATAAGTTTTCAATTCGGAGAGCGAGGGGACCGGCACCGACGTAATAGTACCGCGGTGCTCATGGGTGTTTGAGTCAACCAAAGCCGCAGAATCATGCTGATGCTCCGCGAGTCTTTTGGTCGAAGCCACTCCTTTGATGTTGGCGATGTAGAGCCGATTGCGTCTGCCGTCGCAGGCGATCGCACCGGGAAACCAGCCAACCGGAATTAGCCCTGCGAGCGCCGAACCCGTCTTGCTGCCGGGCTGAAAATCGATTACTGCGACGGCGTTCTGCGTGCCGTTGCAAACGAAAAGTTTTTTGCCCGACTTATCAAAAGCCAGCGCGTTGGGCTGCGCGCCGAAGAGGTCTCCGGGATTTTGACGCGCCCAAATCGTTTCCGCAACGGTGTCGGTTCGCGTGTCTATCACGCTCAGCATATCACTGCCGGCATTCGCAACTACGAGCCACCGGGCATTAGGCGAAAGCGACACGGCGCACGGATGCAAGCCGACAAGAATTTCAGAAGCTGCGGGGATCGATTTTTGAGTTTGTGATTGCGCCCCGGCTTTTGACTCATTGAGGTCAATCACGGACACCGACCCTTCATTAGCGATAAAGCGGACCGAGTCCACGCGCACGGTTGTTCCGTGCCCCGCCGGCCCGGTAACGCTGTTGGGGTCGGGCTGCCGGCCGCCCCAGTTACTTACGTAGGCTTTGCGCCCCAGCAAGCGAACATCGTAAGGCGCGACACCCGTTCGCCATGTACGCCGCACAATCCCGGTGGAGGCATCGAGTTCGGCTAATTCGTTGGAAAGATTGAGTACGACGTACAGGAGTTTGCCGTCAGCGGAGAGCGCCAGGCCCGCGGGGATTTCAGTTTTACGCCGAGGAGCCTCGGAAGCCGGCAATCGAATCGTAATGAGAGGTTGAACATTCCGCCCCGGCCCGACTGCGAAGACTTTAATGCCGCCCGCAACATTCGCCAGATAAATTCGCGAACCGTCCGGCGAAAAGATCAGGCCCGTAAAGCTCAGTTGACCTGCTTTGTCAGGTTCCAGGATCTTTTCGGCCACTGCCGCAGAGGATTCTGAGGAAGTCGAAGATTCGCCCGGCAACGGAACCCGTTGTAAAACTTTGGCAGAGTGGGCATCAATCACCACTAATTCGTGGGTTTTGCCTGCTGTGACAAGTAGCCGGCCATCCGGGCTAAGCGCGAGTGCCTGGGGTCGCAGGCCAGGCAACTCGGTTTGAATGCCCGCAGGGGTGAGGATTTGGTTAACCGGTGTATAGAAGCGATTAGTTTCCAGTGCGCCCACCGTTGCCTGGGTTTCATAGAACCCTTGAGATCTGGCGGAAGCTAGAAAAAGACCGGCAATGAGTCCCAAGCCCAGCAGTCGGATTGTGGCCGCCGATTTGAATCCAATGCCAGTAACTTTTGGTCCCCCATTAATCTCGTAGGGATGAAAGAGAAAAGCCCAGCGTTTCAACGCTGGGAATGATTGAAGCAGCCAAGGCAGCGAGGCTCTGATTAGATTTCGGATTTCGGATTTCGGATTTCGGATTTTCAATTTGAGCCTCGTTACCTCGGCTGCTACCGGGCGTTCACATGTACCACCTTAGCAGGCGGAAAACCGTTGAACCACGTGGCCGAGGCGTTGCTGTAAGCACCTATATTCTCGGAATAGACAAGGTCCTCGATTTCCAGTTCCGGCAATTCCTCGGAAAGCGAAATGGTATCGAGCGCATCGCAGGTCTGGCCGAAAACCGAGCAAATCTCGGGCTTTCCCTTCCTGAACGCCTTCAAATGATATCGGCAATGGTCGAAGATAATCCCACTAAAGGTGTGATAAACACTGTCATCAATGTAGTAGCAGGGTTTGCCGTCGCGCACGGTCTTGCCAATGATGCGCGCCAGGGAAGTGGCTGCCGTGGCCACAAGAAACCGGCCTGGCTCGGCTAGGATTTGAATATCCTTGGGAAAAAGCCGCTCGATCTCAGCATTGATTTTTTTCGCCAGGTCGCTGAATGGCCTTACGTGCTTGTCATATGGCGCAGGAAACCCTCCTCCGATGTCGAGAATCTTGATTTCGTGGCCCCGCGACCTGGCCTCTTGCAGCACGGCCCACGCCATCTCGAGCGCCTGGACGAAATTCTGAAAATTGGTGCATTGGCTGCCGACATGAAAACTCAGGCCCTCGACCACCAGGTCCATATCGAAAGCGGCCACGATAAGGTCCACAGCCTGCCCAGGGTCGCAGCCAAATTTGGAAGAAAGCTCAACCATCGAGCCGGTATTGGGCACGCGCAATCTCGTGACCACTCCGGCGTGCGGCGCATACTGGCGAATCTTTTTTAGCTCGGCCAGGTTGTCGTAAGTGACCAAAGGCTTGTATTTATCCAGGGCCTGGAGCGTTTCCTTGGGTTTGATGGGGTTGGCGTAGATGATTTTGTCCCAAATGAAATCCTGCTGCTCTTTGCGTGGAAGGCCTTTGATATTTTCATAGACCAGCATGAACTCAGGCAGCGAGGCGACATCGAAGCTGGCGCCGGCTTTGTAAAGAGTGCGGACGATAGCCGGTTCGGCGTTTGCTTTGACAGCGTAATAGGCCTGCACCTTTGGCAGATGCTTTTTAAAGCTGGCGTAATTGCGCCGAATCAAGTCATGGTCAATGACGACGAGCGGAGTGCCGTGCTGCCGCGCGAGGGATTGTAATTGGCGCGAGGTCATGCTCAAAAAATCGGTCGAATTATTGAGTGAGGAGTGCCGAGTGTCGAGTGCCGAGTGAGTGCGAAGCGTTTTGGAGTGCGCTTTCGATCCATCGGGAGCGCTTGCCTGAATTTTGAACCACGGAGACACAGAGGCACAGAGGATGCGAACCCAATTTTCGGCTCTGTGCCTTTGTGCCTCTGTGGTTCATACTTGGCCAAAGGACTAGCGCACTCCAAAAGCTTCGCCAGACTCGACCCCTGAGCCTATACCCCCATATACTGGCGCTCGCGAGATGGAGAATCGAAAGAACATAACCGACAGCCGTCGTCGCCGCATCCGCTTCGGTCTGAGATGGTCCGCGGCCTTCGCCCTTCTGGGGAGCGCCACCGCTTGGGCAGCAGATACGGTCACGAACACGGTGGCAGAATCCGCCAGCGCCGCCACAAATCGTGTCGCTCGGACCAAGACCTGGATGACATTCGGGCTGGACCGTGTGCATTTTCTGCGGAGCGAACTGCTGGGCAACCCAATCTGGCAATACCTGGCTTCTCTCATCTATATCGTCCTCGCGTTCTATTCCTCGAAGCTGCTGGATTACCTGGTTCAGACGCAGTTGCGCAGATGGGCGGCGCGGAGCCAACTGAAGATCAATGACCTTCTGGTGGATCTGCTGCGTGGGCCCATAAAGATCATCGCCTTTGTGGTTCTGCTCCACGTCGGGCTACGCGTCTTTGAATGGCCTGAATGGGAAGCCGGCCTCATTTCGAAGGGGCTCAAAATCATCGTCGGCTACTCACTGACCTATCTCGCATTGAAGCTGGTGGATTTGATGATGGGATTTTGGGAACAACGCATCGCGGCCGCTCATGGCGGACTGCTGGACGTGCAGTTGATCCCGGTCCTAAGAAAGACATTTAAGATCTTCGTAGTGGTCGTGGCGGTGCTGGTTATTGCTCAGAACCTGGAGATGAATGTGACCGGACTGCTGGCCTCGCTCTCCATTGGCGGCCTCGCCGTTGGCCTGGCGGCACAGGACACACTCTCAAACCTGTTCGGCGCGGTGGCCATTTTTGCTGACAAGCCCTTTCGCATCGGCGACCAGATTCAGTTGGATAGCATAGCTGGCACCGTGGAGACCATCGGTCTGCGCAGCACGCGGGTGCGCAATGGAGAAGGCTCCCTCGTGACCATCCCAAACAAGAACATGGCCGCCGCGAACATCATCAACGTGAGCAGGCGCCCGGGAATCCGGACCGTGATGAACATCGGCCTGACCTACGATACCCCCGCGCCCAAAATCGAGCGCGCCCTGGCTATCATCCAGGAAATCTTTCGTTCGCACGCCAAGACCGCCGACCTGCTCGTCACCTTTAACAAATTTGATTCCTCAGCGCTTAACATTCAGGTATCGCACCTGTGGAACTCGACCAACTTTAACGAGTACGCGCAAGGTCTCCAGAAACTAAACCTCGAACTCAAGCGCCGCTTCGATGAGGAGAAAATGGATTTCGCTTTCCCGAGCCATACCGTCTATTTGCGCCAGGATTCGCAGTGGCAGGTGGCCAACTCGCACGAACAACAGGAAGAACCACAGCCGGTTCGCCCTAGTGCCGGACGGCCCGCCGGAGGGTAGTGTCCTAAGTTGAGGATGCGAAAAGCAAATGATGAATAATCCTAGAATTAGAAACGTTAGGCCGCTTATTGCCTTGCTGGTCTTTGTGATCCTGCTCCTCTTCGCGGTGATTTTCCTCATTTTGCATAGATTTTCAAATTAGGACACTACCCGCCGGAGTCGGGCGTCGACTCTGCCGGGAATTATGCTCGGATTCGCGGTCATTAGAAAAGAGGGATTCCCGAAAGAATCCCTTGACCGGGATCGCTGGCGCAGTCTCATCACTGAGTTTCCCGAATTGAAACGGATCGACTCGGTTGAACTTGGTGGGCAGCCCTACCCCGTTCCCGACAGTGCGGAGTTATTGGAGGAAGGGAAGGTGGTTGGCGGATTCATCTGGGAAAAGGGACAGATCTATGTGGACGGGCCGCGTTCTATGTTTCCACTGGCTAAAGGGATTGCTGAAATTCTGGAAGCCGGGGTATTTGATAAATACGGCGATGAGATAATCGAATTGCCGGAAGATCAGCCGCTTCCCACCGGGAGCCGCACAGTTCGCTACCACCTTTACGCAGATGCGCTTGATCTGACGGGAAAAGATCTCGTTAGCTCGCTTGAGCGCAACAAAGAAGACGTCGCCAGGCTGATTGGCAACATGGTTTCGCTGGGAGAAATGAAGTACACCGATCTACCTGTTGAGCGGATGACAACCATGAATGGTGAGATGGCCGACGAGGTGCATGAATGGCCGAATGCAATGGTCGGCTCAGCGTGCCGCCATTTGGTCCTGCATCTCCGAAACAATCGCCTCATCGGGTTCCGCTGGACGTTTACGCAGCAGCCACCAACAGTCCAGTCCCCGCACCGGCCATGGTATCGCCGTTTCCTCGGCCAGTGACGTGTAGGCTTGACCCTCGAAGTGGGAACCCGCAAACCAGAACCTCAAGGGGGTTCCGGCACAGCCAAAAGTTAAGGCTGACTTTCTTTCCGACCTGAACCCTGATCCCTTGAGCTAGGTGGTCCGTGGTCCGTGGTCCCTCACACCACCGGCTCGCTCCCATCAACCATCTTCACCTTGTTATGCTCGAAGTATTCTTTAGTCAGCGCCTTCACCATCTTCTCGCGTTGGTCGTAGAGCCGCTTGAGCTTGCGCGGTTTGTGACGGGAGAGCGCGTAGTGCGTCAGCAGCGGCATGGCTATTGTGGTATCGGTGTAGCAGACAACCGCGTCGGGCAGGCGGTCGGGATCAACTTTGCCCCAGCTCACGGCTTCGCTTGGGGTCGCCCCTGAAAGGCCGCCGGTGTCCGGGCGGGCGTCCGTCACCTGGAGGAAATAGTCCTGCCCGTATTCTTTGATGCGCAGGACTTCCTGGATCTGTGGCTCGGTTTGCAGCATAAAGTTTTTCGGACTGCCGCCACCCCACAGCACAACACCGCTTTTGCCACCACCACGCTTGGCCGCCAGCACGTACGCTGTGGTTTCGTTTACGTCAATCGAAGGATTGAGCCGTAGCTTGTTGCCGCGCAATTCGACGCCGGCAACGTTCATCCCGATAGTTGAGTCTCCCGGAGATGAAGTGTAGCACGGGACCCCAGCCCGATAGGCCGCAGCGAGAATAGAAACATCTTTCAACCCGGCTTTGCGTTCCCATTCGGCGCAATATCTGCCCAGCAGGTAGTGGAGTTCGCCTGTACCCATTTCCTTCTGGAACTCCGGCTGGATGATGAGGCTGCGCAGAATTTCGTCCGTGGCCATCAGGCAATCGCTGTAGCCGATGAGCACATCATAGACGCGCACGATATCATTGTTGCGCAACTCCGTGTCGTCGAATTTGAAGTTTCCAACGCGCACCGGATAGTTCAGTGCGAAGTGCATGTCGTGATAGAGGATCGCCCCGGTCGAAACGATCCAGTCCACAAAACCCGCCTTAATGAGCGGAACGAGGCTCGAGCACCCCAACCCGGCTGGACTAAGCGCGCCGGAGAGGCTCATCCCCACTGTTACGTTGGCTCCGAGCATCCGCTGGGCAAAAAGCTGGCACCCCTCTTTCAGCCGCGCGCTGTTATAGGCCAGGAATGTTTCGTCTATCAGATCGGCCAGTTTCTCTTTGCCGGTGATGTTTTTCGGGAGAATGCGCTTGCCCGACATGAATTTCGCGCGGTTCGGGCACTGCTTTTTCTTGAGCCAATCCGGCATATCGGCAATGTCTTCGCGGACGGGAATGTGCTGTCTTTCAGTTCTGGCCATATTACTTTTTCGATTTCAGTTTTTCGCGCTGAAACAATACGCAGTTGGCGCAGGTTGCCAACAAGAAACGGCTTTAACGCAAAGACGCAAAGACGCAAAGATAAAAAGCTTCTTGCTTTGCGCCTTTGCATCTTTGCGCCTTTGCGTTAAGTCGTAGCCGCCTTTTTTCCAAACTGCGGATCAACCTTCAACAGCAGCGCGAGGGTAAAGCCCGGCAGAGCCGAGCAGATTACCCAGACAAAGAAGTGCTTGTACCCGATGATATCGGCGACCCACCCGCTCCACATGCCGGGCAGCATCATCCCAAGTGCCATGAACCCAGTGCAGATCGCGTAGTGAGCGGTTTTGTGCGGGCCGTCGGCGAAGTAGAGCATATAGAGCAGGAACGCGGTTAGCCCAAAGCCGTAGCCAAACTGCTCGGCAGCCACGCCGCCGCAGATGAGCAGGAAGTTCTCGGGTTGCGTGATAGACAATAGGATGTAGGCCAACTTCGGGAGGTACATCGAACAGAGCATGATGGGCAGCATCTTCTTGAGGCCGTATTTGGCCGCCAGGAAGCCACCCAGTAAGCCGCCGCAAGTAAGCGCCAGAATTCCAAAAGTACCCTGTGCCAGGCCGTATTGGCTTGTGGCCAAACCCAGTCCGCCGGCTTCACGCCCGTCGAGCAGGAAAAGCGGCACCACTCTTCCGAGTTGTGCTTCATCGAGACGATACAGGAGAATGAAGGCTATGGCCAAGGGCGCTCCGGGCTTGCGAAAGAACGAGCCGAAGGTTGCAAAAAACTCGCCGGCTATGCTTCGTTCCGAGGTAACCGGCCCGTCATTAGGCGGCCTCGGCAGTACGAAACCGTGCCAACAACTGAACGCAAAAAATAACCCGGCCATGATAAAAAGTGTAATCATCCACGCCACAGGGATATTGCCAGAGCTGGCGATGAAGGCAGCGGCGGAGGCTGCTTTGAGTTTTGGATCAAGCTGAATCGCGATCATCGCAGGCTGATTCCAGTTCGTGCTGTTGAAGACCAGGCGCTCGCCTTCCATTAACTGGAAGCTCTTATCGCCCTTGGCCAATCCGAGGTACTCCAAACCTCGCTTTTCGCGGTCGCAGTTGGCCACTATTTTTTGTTCAGGTTCCAGCGGCTTGGATAGGGTCAAAGCGACAATCCCAACGTTTCCTGCTTCCGGCGGTTTGGCTTTTGCGTCTTTTGGAAAGTGCGCCGTAAGAAAGGCTTTTAAGGGATCTGAAATCACCGCAGCCCAGAGTCGGCCAAGAGGCGAAAACAGATATTTGGAAAGCGGAGCGCCGATATGATTAGACCACCACGAAGTCGAAGCGGTTCCTTTAGATGCCGCTGACTCGTCAAAGAATCCATGTTCTTTGTTGGATTTCCTGGCGTCCTCGATGATTGCTTTAGCCTGATCGGCAGTCCGTTCGGTGATGGCGATCTCTAGAACGCTTGGCTGAGCTAGAAGACGTAACTGGCCATCCTGGGCAGTGACTGGTTGTGGCAGTTGCTTACTCGGCAAAGCGGGAGCTTCTGCCTGAACCGGGATTGTGACGGGAGAAAGCCCATTCTTGGTTTCCAGCACGCCAGCCAGCACGATCAGCAACCCGCCCCCGAGTATCGTCGCTGCCCGATAAAAGGTGCTGCGCAGCCCCACCCACCACGCCTGGTCGTGCTTCGAAAGGCTGAGCATGTAAAAGCCGTCGGCCGCGATGTCATGTGTAGCTGAGCCGAAAGCCACAAGGGCAAAGATTATGAGTGACCACTGGAAAAACGCCTTGCTGCGAACCGAACTCGCGACCATCAGTAATCCGACTGACACCAGGAATTGCATTGCCACAACCCAAAACCGCTTGGTTCGTGTGATATCCACCATCGGGCTCCAGAACGGTTTTATGACCCAAGGCAAATAAAGCAAGCCAGTGTAAAAGGTGGCATCTGTGTTAGAAATCCCGAGCCTCTTATACATCACCAAGGACATCGTATTGACGATGACGAAAGGAACGCCTTGCGCAAAATAGAGACTGGGCACCCAAAGCCACGGCGAACGGGTGGGGCGGTCTGTTTGGGCAACGGTCTCGGGCGTTTGGGAGGGGACGATGGGAGGCATTGATCTATAGCAGATAGCAAATAGTCAATAGCCAATAACCAATAGTCAATGACCGATGGCTTTCACACACCTTGCGCAGATCGTCGGGTGTTCGGGACGGCTGCCAACGTCGGTTTCCCAGTGCCAGCAGCGTTCGCATTTTTGACCGTCGGCTTTGGAAACAGAGACGGCGATGGGTGCCTCCTTTTCTTTGGCAGGGGATATTTCCAGTTGAGATACGTTGAGCAATTCGCGCAGGGCGTCGAGTTGTGCCTGGGCAACAGAAAGATCAGCCTGAGCGCCCGCAAAGGTTACCTTGGCTTCCAGCGCCTTGCCGATGTGTTTGGCCTGGCGCGCTTTCTCCAGCGCCAGCAGAGCAGTCTCCCTGAGAGCAAAGAGTGATGTCCATTGCTCTCGCTCGTCATCGGGGCGGGTGAAGCCGAGCGGCTGCCAGGTTAACTGGTGCGCGGAGTCCACCGTCCGGCCAGGGACGAACTCCCAGGCCTCATCAGCGGTGAACGCCAGGATAGGCGCGAGCATTTTGCAGAGGCCAGCAACCATGCGATGGAGAGCGGTTTGGGTGGAGCGCCTCCGGGCTGAATCTGCCGCGTCTGTATAGAGCCGGTCTTTTACGACGTCGTGATAAATCGCGGACAACTCGACGGCAGCGAACTGGCTAATTCGTTGGTACACCACATGGAACTCGCAGGCGTCGTAGGCCTGAATTACCTCAGACTCCATTCTGGAGAACTCGTCGAGAATCCAGCGATCAAGCCCGGTGAGTTTGTCGTCGGGAACGCTGTGTTTCGCCGGATCGAAATCGAAAAGGTTCGAGAGTTGATAACGCAGCGCATTGCGCAGCATGCGATAGGTTTCGCCCACCTTGCTGATGCGCTTTTCACTGATCGCAATGTCGGTCCGAAAGTCCTGCGAGGCGACCCAGAGGCGGATGACATCTGCTCCGAACTCATTTACATACCGGTCCGACGTTTGGGGCTTTTCGTATTGTTGGCTTTTTGAAACCTTTTGACGGTCCTCGTCCACCATGAAGCCATGCGTGAGCACCGACTTGTAGGGGGCGGCGCCGTTGGCGGCCAGAGACAGAAGCAGTGAGGATTGGAACCAGCCGCGGTGTTGGTCGCTGCCTTCGAGGTAAATGTCGGATTGCCAGGGCGGCGATGCGTGATGCGTGTTGCGTGTTGCGTGCAGTAACTCAGGCCGGTGCATAAGGACGGCGCGGGAGGAAGAGCCGGAGTCAATCCAAACATCAAGAGTGTCCGTGCCCTTGTTGGCAGCTTCGGGTCCCTTCCAATCCCTGGGTTTGAGAGCCGACCAGAGTTCGGCGGCTGACTTTTCGAACCAGACATTGGAACCGTGCTTCTCAACCAGGGCCGCGGCGTTCCGAATGATGTTCACATCCAGCATCGGATTGCCCTGCTCATCATAAAAGGCGGGGATAGGCACACCCCAGGCGCGTTGGCGAGAGATGCACCAGTCCGGACGCCCTTTGACGGCGGCTTCGATGCGGCCTTTGCCCCAATCGGGGATCCAGGACACGCGGTCAATAGATTCCAGGGCGAGTTGCCTGAAGGTTTTATCAGACCGGTCCAACACATGATCAATCTTGATGAACCATTGATCCATTGCGCGGAAGATGACCGGAGTCTTGCTCCGCCAGCAGTGGGGATAGCTATGCGTGTAGTTTTCCTGGCGCAGCAGGGCCTTGCGCAAACGCAGCTCATGCAGCACGGCCTCGTTTGCTTCGCTTTTGCCGTGCTTTTCCAGAATCGGTTTACCGATCATCTCCTCGGGCATCTGCTGTTCGAGCGGTAGGTCGTTGGTGCGAGTAAAACGACCATCGTTGTCCACCGGGGAATAAATGGGCAGTCCATGCTCCAATCCGAGATGGTAGTCTTCCAGGCCGTGCCCCGGAGCGATATGCACAAAACCGGTACCTGTGGCGTTATCTACGAACGCATCGCCTTTGAAGAGTTTCCCAGTGCGTTTGCAAAACGGATGCTGGTACTCCAACTGAGAGAGATGGCCGCCATCGAGGCTTCGCACGATTTGATAGCCATCCCATCCACATTTCTCGGCCACTGTAGAAAGCAGCATGGTCGAAACGATGAACTCCTCGCCTCCGTGCTGAATGAGGGAGTAGCTGAAGGTCGAATTGTAGGCCACGGCCAGATTTGCCGGCAAGGTCCAGGGAGTCGTTGTCCAGATAACGATTGAAGTGCCCGGATGCCCTACCAACGGAAACTTCACATAGATGCTTTGGCTGACGTGGTCCTTGTATTCCACCTCCGCTTCAGCCAGGGCCGTCCGGCAGGGAATGCTCCAATAGACTGGCTTCTTGCCGCGATACACAAAACCGCGCTCGACCACATCGGCGAACAACCGCAATTCGTCAGCCTCGTATGCTTTGTCCAGAGTCAGGTAAGGATGCTCCCAATCGCCGAGGATTCCCAGGCGCTTGAACTGCGTGCGCTGCAGATCAATATATTTTCGCGCATAGGCGTCGCACGCATTCCGGATTGCGGCGGGGTCAGGATCAAGCGCGGTTGCACCGGCGCCGCTCTTGCGCATCTCCTGGGTGACCTTGAATTCGATCGGCAAACCATGGCAATCCCAGCCGGGCACATACGGCGAGTTAAAGCCGCGCAAACTCTTGTACTTGATGATAAAGTCCTTGAGGATTTTGTTCAGCGCGTTGCCGATGTGGACGTCGCCATTTGCAAAAGGCGGTCCGTCATGGAGCACGAATTTCTCGGCTTCTGCCCTCTGCGCCTGGATGCGTTCGTATAGCTTCGTAGTTTCCCATTTCTTAAGCCGCTCCGGTTCACGAGCCACCAACTCGGCTTTCATGGGAAAGTCGGTGCGCGGCAGGTTAAGTGTGTTTTTATAGTCCATTCCGGCCTAAAAGAAGGGCAAAGCTAGCCACCGATTTGGCGGTTGTCAAACTTCGCCTTTGAACATGGTGGAGTAAATCTTTCCATCAGCGGCCAAGAGCCAAAGCGGGAGAGGACTGCCGCACTCCAAGACGCTGTCGCGCGTTCTAGGCGCCTCGAATTGCCGAAGGTCTTGGAGTGCGGCAGTCCTCCGCCGCTTTACCTTGGTCTGCGCAGGGAGTTCCATTCCTAATCGCGCGCTTTGTGCTTTCGGCATCATCCCTACGGGATTAAGAGGGCCAACAATTAGTGGCATTGGGCTGCCGTCGGCGGCTACCGAATCATTGAAGTTGCCCTAAAAGACCAGAAGCCAAAAACAGCCGACTAAGTTCTCGATTAAGTTTGCGATTAAGTTTCCCCCGGCCCCCTTCACCGTGTTTCGCGGGCCGTCTTCGAGATAGGAATGAAGAATAGCTTCGTCACTTTGACCTGCGCGTCCGACTTGTGTTGATACAAGCCAAACAGCAGTGAGACTCTTTTGTGGTCGGGCGCGGTTTCGTGGCGGTAAAGGTTCCAGAGCAAGGATTGGCTGTTCGCGCCGTTCTTGGCGTTGTGCTCAGATCGCCATAGGGCCCAAAGTGGTGAGTAATCCCGCTCGATTTTGTGGCTGCCGGGAAGCAGCGGTTCGAGCAAGGCCAGCACCTGGAGGCGCGTGTTTCCGTTGTAGTCGCGCCGCTTCGTGAATAGCGGCCATACATCCACCTTCTGGCGATACCATCCGGTTTCAGTGTTCTTCTCTTTCAGGTTGGAATACAGAAAAAAGACGATGCGATGGCGCTCGCGGTCCAGTGGCGGCAGGTTCGCATGGCTATACTTATAAATCGGCCAGAGATAAAAATTATCTTCCAGCGTCTTGCTGTGGGCCTGGCTATAAAAAGGGAATACGCGGGAAGTGGTCTTTCCCTCGCCTCTCGCGAAGACAATGAACGGCCAGGGAAGATCCCATTCCCGATATTTTTTCTCGCGATCGTCCACTCGGGAGAAGAATGGCCATAGTACGGTCGTGGCATCCCGGTTGATTGAACGGACAATAGTGAAAGCCGGAAGCGAGATGAGCTGTGATTCCGGATTCGTGCTGCCCAGCCCGGACCTTTCCTTTAGGTAAAAAGGCCAAAGCACGAATGTACCGTCATGCCCCGGGATGGTCCTTACGTCGCCGAAGCCGTTGGTGATTGTGGTGAGCTCTTTATGCTCCTCACCCACGAGCGGCCACAATTGCCAGCCACGCAGTCCATCGCCGTGGCGCAGGTGGAACAAGGGAAACAGGTAGTTGTCTGTCACGACGTCGTGTTTGTGAGTCTGGCCGTACAAAGGGAACATCACGAAAAAAATCTCGTCCCGGAAAAGGCGATGCTTGAGATGACCGTAGAAAGGAAACACGGCTGTATAATTCGCATCCGGGTTATTCGCGCGCTGCTGAAAATAGACTGGGAAGAGCGTAAAGCGGCGCCGGGTCGGCTCGTCCGGCATCGGACCGCCGGCGAAGCTCAGCAATTGGCAGAATTGCCAACGATATTGTTCACCGTAACGGTCGTAGGTCATGATCGGGTAGAGGAAATCATATTCCTTCATGCCGGTGATGGGATCGCTGGTGAGACTGAGGAGCGGGGGGATGGCTAAAGTGTGCAAGCCGGTTTGCGTTCCCTGCCAGGTCTCGTCTTCTTTCTGTTCATCATAAAAGAGCGGTCCCAGCGCCTCGGTTCGCTGTCCAGCACCAAGGGTGAGGTCGAAGTGATCATATAGAAGGCCAGCATGGAAGTCTTCCGCAGCCGATTCCAGGGCAAGAGGAAATAGTGCGGTGAAGATCACAAAGGCAACATACCAGCCGAACGAAAAGCGCCCCCGATGGATCGGGGGCGCACTCCAAAAGCTTCGGCACTCGAAGGCTCTAGCCCGCATATTTCGCACTCGCCTGCGAATGGCAACGGAGCGCCGCGTGAGGGCACGCGGCCTACAAGCCGGAGAC
>PSRM01000263.1 GCA_003176045.1 Verrucomicrobiota bacterium
TTGCTGGCCAATGTCTATCTGCACTGGTTCGACCACTTGTTTGAGCGAGCGGACGGGCCGGCGCAATGGGCCAGGGCAAGGCTGGTTCGCTATGCGGACGACTTTGTCATCTTGGCCCGCTACATCAGTCCGAGACTGCGGAGCTGGATCGAAGCCAAGGTGGAAGGGTGGCTGGGCTTGCAAATCAACCGGGAGAAGACCCGCGCAATGAATCTGCAAAGCACAGGCCAGAGCCTGGACTTTCTGGGCTATACTTTCCGACTGGACCGAGATCGGCTCGGGCGCAAAGGACGCTACTGGAACCTGCATCCCTCGCGCAAAGCGATGGAGCGGGAACGGCAAGCCCTGCGCCGACTCATCAGCCCCAAGCAGTGCTGTGTACCGCTGCCCGAACTGATTGAGAGCCTTAACCGACATCTGCGGGGCTGGGCCAACTACTTTGGCCAAGGTTACCCCCGCAAGGCGTTCAGGCAAATCAATCAGCTGGTGCGAGAACGGCTGGAGCATCATCTGCACCGCCGCAGTCAGCGCGGCTGGCGAATGCGTCATGGGGTCAGCGTCCATGCTCACTTAAAACACCTGGGCTTGATAGCGTTGTGAATGCTCTCTGGAATAGACGACCCTGGCGAGAGCCGGATGCGGGAAATCCGCACGTCCGGTTCGATGAGGGAGAGGAGGAACAGCGGTCATTGGCTTCGGCCTTTCAATCCGTGTTCTCCTCTCTACTCTACCGTTAATTCCCATCCATCATGAATAATAAATCCTCCGACATTCCAGAATTCCAAAATCCCAGTATTCCGCCTGCTGAGCCCACCATTCCAGAATTCCAGCATTCCAACATTCCAGTCGCTCGCTTGGGTAAAATCGCCCGCCTCCCGCATGCTATCCGCGAACAAATCAACCTCCGCCTCCAAAACGGCGAATCAGGCCAACCCATCCTCAACTGGCTTAACTCTCTTCCCGAAGTCCGCTCCATCGTGGAATCCGAATTCGGTGGCCAGCCCGTCTCCCATTCAAACCTCACCCGCTGGCGCCAGGGCGGCTACCGCGACTGGCTCGTAAGCCAGAGCGCACACGACCTCGTCATCGGACTGCACGACCGCCTTTCTCTCGACCAGCCAGACCTATCAGGCCAATTCGCCGCAAAGCTCGCCCATCTGGCCACGATTCACTACGCCGCCTCTGCCCAGAACGCCCTGTCACCAGACGCCAAGCCCGCCGACGCTCTCCAATTCCTTCGCCAGCTCTCAGCCGATATCTCGCGACTCCACCGCCCCGAACTTCATGCCCAACGGCTCGACATCGAACGCCAGCACCTCGAACTCGAACGCCAATGGCTCGCCTTGGAACAGGAGCACTCTCGCAAGAAAACCGACGCCGAATTCTGGGCCTGGACCAAACGCGCCGACATCCAGGAAAAGCTCCACCCCAAAGACCAGGGCGGCTTCACCGACGAAACCCGACAGCGCATCGAAGACGAATTCCATCTCTTCCCGAAAAACCGCCGCAAATACATGCGCAAAAAATGCGATACCCCGGCGCAATTCACCCGCAAAAAATCATGAACTGTCACGCCTGTTTGCGCCCATTTGCACTCATTTGCGCCCATTTGCACCATAAAATCCCAAAAATATTTTTTGCCTTGTCATTGATTAGCGTCAATTAGCGTTTACAAGCGGTTCAATTCCGGTTCTGAAATCTAAAATCTGAAATCTCAAATATCTCAAATCTTAAATTTCCCCTTTGCCTCTTCTTGTCGCCCCGAAGCCTTAGCGAAGGCGGATGCGTTAATTCCCCGTCCCAAATCATAAATCATAATTCATAAATCATAAATTCCTACGGGCTTTGAACTTTACACTCTGATCTCCGCTTCCTGAACCCTGAACCCTGAACCCCGTCCCGCTCCCACCAATCCACCATCCATCATCCAATGCGCCTTCCCTCCCACTTCCTTCCTTACCAGTCCCACTGGGTTCTCGACCGCTCTCGCCTAAAGCTCATCGAAAAATCCCGCCAGATCGGCCTCACCTACGCCGACGCCTACCACTCCGTCCTCTGCGCCGGCCACCGATTCGAAGGCCTCGACGTCTGGGTCTCAACTCGTGACGAATTCCAGGCCAAACTCTACCTCGAAGACTGCAAACATTGGGCCCGCTTCCTCCACATCGCCGCCAAAGATCTTGGCCAGGTCATCCTCGACTCCAAGACCCGCGCCTCTGCCCTCGCCCTTCAGTTCGCCAATGGCAAACGAATCTACGCCCTCTCCTCCAATCCGAACGCCCTCGCCGGTAAACGCGGCCACGTCAAACTTGATGAATTCGCCCTCCACCCGGACCAGCGCCTCCTCTACTACGTCGCTCCCGGTGTCATCCAGTGGGGCGGCACACTCTCCATCATCTCCACTCATCGCGGCGCCCACACTCTCTTCAACCAGCTTATCCAGGACATCAAGTTTCGCGGCAACCCAAAGGGCTGGAGCTTCCATTCCGTTAACATCGAACAAGCTGTCGAAGCCGGTCTCGTAGAGCGCATCAATCAAACGACCAAATCCAAAGAAACTCGTGAAGAATTCCTCGCTCGCATCCGTTCCCAGTGCATCTCCGACGAACAATGGGACCAGGAATACTGCTGCAGGCCAGCCGATGAATCCTCCGCCTTCATCTCCTACGATATGATCGAAGCCTGCGAAGATCACTGCCTCAACGTTCTTACTCACGAGTGTCCCAACGAGGACCTTTTCCGCGCCCTCTCCCTTACAATCCCGGATCTCAGCAGCCACGGTTCCCTCAATCCCGATCTCGCCCATCGCTCCGCGCGCCCCGTCTTCTACCTCGGTGTTGACGTCGCCCGCAAACATGACCTCTGCGTCATGGACCTGGGCGAAAAAATCGGCGATGTCATCTGGGACCGCGTCCGCATCGAGCTCCGCAACGCTTCCTTCCAGGAAATCAAATACCACCTAAACCGTCTCCTCTCCCGCTCCGGCCTGCAACGCGCCTGCCTCGACGCCAGCGGCCTGGGTATGCAGCTCGCCGAAGAGGCCCGGAAAGAGTACGGCTGGCGAGTCGAACCCATCACCTTTACACAGCCGCTCAAAGAAGAAATGGCCTACAAACTCCGCCACGCCTTCGAGGACCGCAAACTCCGCATCCCGATAGACGACAACCTCCGCTCCGACCTGCGCGGCATCAAAAAAGAAGTCACTTCCTCTGGCAACATCCGCTTCGCAGGCGAAGCGCCCGATAGCCACTGCGACCGCTTCTGGGCCAAAGCCCTCCGCCAACACGCCGCCACGAGCCAACAAACCTGGTGCCCCATCATCGCCCCCTCAGGTCGTCGCGCCGAGGTCCTCGCCGACCGTCGCGACCGCTCCCTCCCCGGATGAAACGTATGAAATCACCCACTTCCTTTGCGCCCTTGCCTCTTCGCGTCTTTGCGTTAAAAATTCCACCCGCCCACTCCACACCAAACAAAATTCCTTGCAATTGGGGCGCAGGAGTTGTACAAGATGTGAAACGTTTAACCCAAAGCCCGCACCGCACCTCCGCGGTGCTTGCAGTGGAAAAATGAAATCGAACCGAGCATGGCTTCCATGGCAGGCGAGACGGAGTGGCGGACGGCCTCGTCCGCGTTCAAGCCAAGCATCGCTGCCATGGCAAGCGCTGGTGTGGCTGTTGGTTGCCAGCGCAGAGCTCTCAAGCGCATGGGCTCAGGGATTCACCAACTGGAATAGCCTCCTGACCAATTGGGTGCCGGCCAGCGCGCCGGTCACAAATTGGCTGTCGCTGGCCTCTTCGGCGGATGGAAACAAACTGGCCGCGGGTGTGAATTTC
Organism: Verrucomicrobiota bacterium; assembly: GCA_003176045.1. Lineage (GTDB taxonomy): Bacteria > Verrucomicrobiota > Verrucomicrobiia > Limisphaerales > UBA8199 > PSRM01. The sequence goes on from PSRM01000263.1 coordinate 3,834, forward strand.
GGCGGGATTTATACAAATTCCGGCGGGGCGTGGGCACCGAGTGGCGCGCTGAGCAAACAATGGTGGTCCATCGCCTCCTCGGCCGATGGAACCAAACTGGCCGCGGTCGTTTTCAATTCAGGCGGGATTTACACCTCGACCAATTCGGGCAGCACATGGACATCGAACAGCGCGCCGACAGCCCAGTGGGCCTCGATCGCCTCCTCGGCCGACGGAACCAAACTGGTCGCAGTGGCGCATAATTCCGGCGGTATCTACACTAATTCGGGCGGCACGTGGTCGCCGACCACCGCGCCTGCAGCTTCCTGGTGGTCTATCGCGTCCTCGGCGGATGGGACCAAGCTGGCGGCAGCGGCCAATCCGGGCGGGATTTACACTTCGACCAATTCCGGCGGCAACTGGACACCTACCATTGCGCCCGGGGAAAACTGGGGGGGCATTGCGTCGTCGGCTGACGGCGTCAAACTGGCCGCAGCGGTCAACGGGGCCGGGATTTACACCTCAGCCGACTCCGGCGGCACCTGGACGCTGACCGGCGCGCCGGTCAAGTCGTGGTATTCAATTGCCTCGTCGGCGGATGGATCGAAACTGGCGGCGGCCATTTATGGCGGGGGAATTTACGCTTCGACCAATTCGGGTGGCACATGGAACCCAGCCAACGCACCAGGCACAAATTGGGTTTCCATCGTTTCGTCGGCAGATGGAACGAAACTGGCGGCGGCGGCGTCCGGCGGCCAGATTTGGACCGCGCAAGCCACGGTGTCGCCCGCCGTGTTGATCAGTCATTCCGCCAATACGGTGACGGTTTATTGGCCGACAACCCCGGGCTGGAGCTTGCAGCAGAAAACCAACCTGGCGGTTTCAGGCGGTTGGTCGGCCAGCAGCGGTGTGACCAACGCCAACGGCACCAGTTATCTGACCGTGACGAACCCCGCGGGCAAACTTTTCTTCAGGCTGCAGGGGCCTTAGCGTCGCTAAATTATTCGCGAAGGGATCTATGCGAGGAAGGGCCAGTGACAAATTGCTCCACTGTAGGGCAGGCTTTCGAGCCTGCCGGTTCAGGGGGCTTTTCAGCCCCCTGAACCACCGCCTTCCAGGTTCGCGGCGCTGGAAAGCGCCGCAACCGGCAGGCTGGAAAGCCTGCCCTACAGACCTTGTCACAGTCCTGCCATGCCAGGCGCCGCGGACAAAGCTGGGCTTGATTTGAACTGTAAACCAGCTACAAAACCTTCGTGACCCGCGCTCGAACCTCTCGGCCTACGATCAAAGATGTCGCCCACGCGGCGGGCGTGTCTCAGGCGGCTGTCTCTTATATCCTGAACCAAACCGGCGCCTCAGCCAGAATCAGCCCGGAGACCAAGAAGCGCGTTCTGAGCGCGGCGCAGAAGCTCGGTTACCAGTCCAACCCGATTGGCCGGGCGCTGCAACGCGGCTACAACAATCAGGTGACGCTGCTGATCGTGACCTGGAACCTGGCAACGTCACACTCCGCTACGGCCATGGCCATCAGCCGCGCCGCCGCAGCCCATGGCCTGGCGCTGACGGTGCACGTGGCGGAAGACGATGAGAGCGCGGAGGCGTTTGTGCGCGGCAATCCTTTGCACCATTTCTGCGGGGTCCTTGTGCTCTGGGATTCTTCGGCATTTCAATCCAGCTCGTTGCGCCGACGGGCCATGGAGGGCGTGCCGGTGATCGACCTGCTGCCCGGCACGCCGGACGGAATTTCGGTGGTCACAGCCGATCGTGAGGACGCAGGCTATCGCGCGACCCAATACCTGCTGAAGGCCGGCCATCGCCAGATCGGCTTTATTGGAGATTCTCTGACGCGGCCAAAAACCACGTTGCGCAAGCTGCAGGGCTATCGCCGCGCCCTCGAACAGGGCGGCAGACCCTATCAGAAGGCCTTTGTCCAGAATGTGACGGAGTTCGGATTCGAAGGCGGCCAGCGCGGGCTTCGGCTGCTACTCAAACGTTGTCCGAAGCTGACCGGCCTCTTTTGCATCAATGACCAGATTGCGCTCGGAGCCATCGATGCAGCGCAGGAACTTGGGCGGCCATGCCCGGCGCAATTGTCTGTGATAGGGTTTGGCGATTCATCGGAGGGCCAGCATTGGCGGCCCAAGTTGACCACGTTTGCGCTTTCCTCAGGCAGAGTTGCCGCGGAGGCGATCCAAATGATTCTGGATCAGCGTTCGCAGAAGAAGTTCAGGCCCAAGACCGTTTTGATCCCGGAGGAGTTGATCATTAGGGAATCTACGGGGCCGGCGCCGGCGGGGTAGCCGGGGAGTGAGTGGTGAATAGTGATGAGTGAATAGTAGAAGGCACGTCGTATGCGGGGCGATCTCGGAAAGTACCGCTACCTGCTTCGATCACATGCCCAAGGCGCCGGGTGAGGGCACCCGGCCTACAGGCGCAGCGCCGTGGACATGCGCGCCGGGTGAGGGCACCCGGCCTAC
>PSRM01000232.1 GCA_003176045.1 Verrucomicrobiota bacterium
GACTTTCAAGAGGGAGGCCCCGGAAATCAGGGCTTTTTGCAAAAATTGCTCTCCAGTTGCGAAAGTCAGGCTAGTGACAAGGTCCACCACCGTAGGGCAGGCTTTCCAGCCTGCCGGTTCAGGGGGCTTTCCAGCCCCCTGAACGGCCGCCTTCCAAAGTCGCGGCGCTAGAAAGCGCCGCAACCGGTCAGGCTGGAAAGCCTGCCCTACAGACTTTGTCAGCGGCCCTGTAGTGAAAGGCAAAGTGGGAGAGGAATTGTATTGACCTTCTGGCGGGTTTAGGTAGGGTAGGGATGAAAATCAGCATGAACTCACCGGATGTCACTGCGGACTCGCCGGGTTGGATGCGGGTGTTGTTCAGTTGTCAAGGGGACCAATTCACCGTGAAAGACGTCATCGAGGCGGCGCGGTGGCGAGGCGACCTGGATAAGGCCTGCCGGGAACTGAGCACAGCGATCGGCTGCGAAGCGCGGGCGGCGCAGCTAAAGCTGGAGCCGAACGAAGTGGAGATCCAAAGATTATCGGAGGAGTTCCGGTATCAGCGGGATTTGCTCACGACAGAAGAAACGGAGCGGTGGCTCATTGCGCACGACGTAACCGAGGAAGAGTTTAGCGATTATTTCTTAAGGAGCTATTGGCGACGGAATCTGCCCGAGGCAGACCGCGTTGAACTGGACGAAGCCGCAATCGGGGGAGAGGGCTTTGCGGAGCTGCTGCGGGTGGAGCTGATGTTATCGGGGGAGTTTGAGCCGCTGGAGCGGGAATTGAGCTGCCGGGCGGCCGCTCTGCACAGCGAAGGACGATCAAAGGAATCCAAAGCTGAACTGCAAGCCAAGGGGGTTTTCGGGGAATGGTGCTCGCGAGCGGAGGCGGCTTACCGCGATGTGTGCGGTCGAGTGCTCACCGAGGATTCCCGCACGCGGATGCTGGCAGCCATGCGAATTCTGCTGACGCGCGTGGTGGTGGAAAGTGTGGTGTTAAAGTCGTCGGCCGCCGCACGGGAAGCGACTCTTTGCCTGCGCAATCAGGAAATGACTATGGACGAGTTAAGCCAGGAAGCAGGCAGCGCCTGCGCGCGGGTGGAGATTTTTCTGGGCGACTGCGATGAGGAGTATCAGCGCCGGCTGTTGTGCGCTGCGCCAGGCGAAGTTCTGGAGCAGGCGTCCGACGACGGCGTGGTAGTGAGCCGGCTGCTGGATAAAACGGAGCCGAAGATAGGGGACGAAGTAATTCGGGCGAAGGTGGATGGGCGGTTGCTCGATGCTTATTTGGCTGAATTGGCATCGAAAGTTATTACGCGGCCATCAGTTGCGGAAAACCTGAGATGAACGACGCACCGGCGATTTGGAGTGCGCGGACATGTCCGCGCTTTGGGACGAGGCGACATGTCGCCTCGACGAAAGCGGCGGCATGTCGCCGCACTCCAAAAGACAGGGTGCGGACATGGCTGTCGGCACTCCTTTTAGGCGCATGAATGGCCTCTCCCAGGATGTGTTGGACAACTCGGGACTGTTCCGGTTCGTGCCTGAGTCCGAACGGCCACGGCTGCGAAAGCTGTTCAAGCCCGAACACTACGAGTTCGGCGACCTGATCGTGCGGCAGGGCGACCAGGCTGACGCGTTCTTTGTGCTCGTGTCGGGCCGCGCGCGAGTGGTCAAGATGAGCGACAACGGTCAGGAACTTTCGCTCAACATGCTCAGGGCCGGTTCGGAGTTCGGCGAAGCGGCGTTATTGTCAGGAGGCGTTCGCAATGCGTCGGTGCGTTGCAACTCGGCGCTCGAGGTGATGCGTCTGGAGCGAAATGATTTTCTGGCGCTGATCGAGCAGTGGCCGGAGTTCAAAAAATATCTCGAGTTGACCGACCGCTGGCGTGCGCTGCACAGCTTTCTGTACGAATTCAGCAATTTCGGCCGACTGCCGGCGCAGGCAATCCAGGCCCTGGTGGAATCTCTCCAGCCGGTTTTATGCAACAAAGGCCAGATTATCCTGACTGAAGGCGAGCCCGCCGGCCCGATGTACATCATCCGTAAAGGCCGAGTGCGGATTTACTCGGGATCGAATGGAGAATGGCGCAACCGCGCCTTTTTGCGCGAGGGCGATTTCTTTGGCGAGCTTTCGATCCTGTTGAATGCGTCGCGCGCGGCCAGCGCCGAGGCGCTGACGGAATGTGACCTGCTCGCTCTGGCGCCGCCCACGGTGCGGGACATGAACCGGCAATTCCCGGAATTCGCGCGGCTCATGGAAGAACGCCGGGCCCAGTATCAAAGTGATCGGGAAGCCAGGGTCCCGCTGGACTTTTCAATGGAAACGCTGCCCGCGGAAGCCAGCACGGCGGACAAGGTTGCGTTGGAGGAACCACCGGCGTCGCCGGCAGAAGCGGAGCAGGCCGACCCCTTCTCGGATGAGACAGGACACTTCCGGAAAGCCAAAGGTCGGGTCGGTAAAATACCGTTCGTTGCGCAGATAGACGAAATGGACTGCGGGGCGGCGTGCCTGGCAATGATATGCCGTCACTTCGGGCGCAAAGTGAGCCTGGCCCGTATACGGCAGCTCTGCCACAGCTCGCACGATGGCACCAGTTTGAAGGCGCTGAGCCATGCTGCCTGTGAGTTGGGGCTGGCCTCGCGGGCGCTGAAAGTGTCATTGCGCAACTTGCGGCACATGCCGTTGCCCGCGATCGTTCACTGGCAGGGCAACCATTGGATGGTGCTGCTGGATGTGCGGGAGAAGTTTGTGCGGGTGGCCGATCCTGCGACAACCATACGCCGGATTCCCCGGACCGAGTTCGAGCAGAAATGGTCCGGTTACGCGGCTTTGTTCGACTATACGCCTGCTTTCGAACAGGCGCCGGAAGCGCGCGCGGCGCTGTCGTGGCTTTGGCCTTTTTTTAAAAAGTATCGAACGGCCCTGGTCCAGGCTGTCTGCCTAGCGGGCGTGGTGAGCGCCTTGCAACTGCTTTTCCCGGTGCTCACTCAGGTGATCGTGGACAAAGTCATGGTCGAACAAAACCTGAGCATGTTGAAGGTGGCTGTTATCGGACTAATCACGGCGGGCTTTTTCATGCTTGGCTCCAGCTTGATCCAACAATATCTGCTGAGTTTCGTCACGGTACACTTGGATTCCGCGATTCTGGATTTTCTGATGCGCCGGCTACTCGCGTTGCCGATGTCCTATTTCAATAGCCGCCGGACGGGAGACATTCAGCGGCGTCTGGATGGCGCGCGGCAGGTGCGATTGTTCCTGGTGCAGCACGGGATTGGCGCGATGCTGGCCCTGGTGGAAATCGGCGGCTGTCTGACACTGATGGCGATTTACAGTCTGAAGTTGTTGTGCGTATTCCTGCTTACGCTGCCATTTTACGCGGGGTTGATGGTGTTTTCGGTTCGCGTTTTGCGGCCGCTATTCGCGGACCTCGAGGAGGGCCAGGCCAAGTACAGCTCGCACCAGATTGACGCCATTAAAGGCATCGAAGCTGTGAAAGCGGCAGCGGCTGAGAATACGTTTCGCGACACGATGCTCAACGAATTCCTGAGCCTGTCGCGCCGGCGTTTTCGTGGAAGTTTCATCGCGATGTCGTACGAAAGCCTGGTCCAGACCGTGGGGCTGCTCTCGACGGCGTTGTTTCTGTGGGTTGGAGCGGGGATGGTGATCCGCGGACAATTGTCGGTCGGCGCATTTGTGGCGTTCAACGCGTTAATCGCAATGGCCAGTGGGGGAATTTTGCGAACGCTCGGTTCCTGGGACGATTCACAGATGATCGCAGTCCTGTTGAACCGCTTGCGGGACATTTTCGAACACGAACCCGAGCAGGGTTGGGATCGCTCCCAACTCAAAGCGGTGCCTGCGCTCGAAGGGCACATTGAATTGCGCAACCTGGGTTTTCGTTATGGCGGACCGGAAGCACCGCCGATTCTGGAGGGCATCAATCTGGACATTCCGCCCGGGAAACTGGTCGCCATTGTGGGCCGCAGTGGTTCGGGCAAGACGACGTTGATAAAACTCATCGCCGGCCTGCTCGAACCGACCGAAGGAGCGATCCTTTTCGACCACGTGCCGCTCAAGACGCTCAATTACCGCGACGCACGGCGGAAAATTGGCCTGGTCTTGCAGGAGAACCATCTGTTCAGCGACACCATCCTCGCAAACATTGGCTTTGGGGACCCGGAACCGGACTTCGACCGCGTGATGAGAGCGGCGCAAACGGCCAATGCGCACGAGTTTATCGCGCGCCTGCCTCTGGGCTATGAAACCCGGATCGGCGAGACGGGGCTGGCTTTGTCCGGCGGACAACGCCAGAGGATCTGCATCGCCCGGGCGCTCTATCATGATCCGCCGGTGTTGATCTTTGACGAGGCAACCAGCGCGCTGGATACCGAATCAGAGCGGGCCATCCAGGAAAACATAGATCGGCTGATGGCCGGCCGGACCAGCCTGGTCATCGCTCATCGCCTGAGCACGATTCGCGACGCCGATACCATCACCGTGCTCGAAAAAGGGAAGCTTGCAGAAGTGGGAACGCACGATGAATTGATGGCGCGCAGAGGATTGTATTTTTATCTGTCGAGCCAGCAGTTGGGGATTTGATCGGATGAAGACAGGAAAATTAAAGACAAGAAAATGAAAAGAGAAAGGCAGGAAAATTTTGGGGCAGGAAAATGGAATTCAAAATCTTCCTGCCGCATAATTTTCGTGCCATCAATTCCGTTTGGATTTTCCTGTCTTAAATTTTCCTGTCTTGGATTTTGCATCCGTGTGAATCCGTGTTTATCCGTGGTTTAAAGATTTTCTCGTTGTGACTCACCCATGAATTCTACTCGCCCATCGCAGCCAGCGCTCGAGGCCGAGATGCTGCCGCCGCAGCCGCCGCCGCGGATTGCCACCGGAATGGCGTGGCTGTTGGTCGCTCTATTCATCGCGATCACGCTGACGGCCATTCTGGTCGAGATTCCCGAGACGGTCCGGTGCCCGTTTGTGGTAGTGCCCGAAAACGGCGCCGACCCGGTGCAATCGCCGATTACGAGCGTGATTCAGGCAATCAGGGTGACCGAAGGGCAAGAAGTGACGGAGGGCGCCGAACTGTTTGTCCTGCGGTCGGACGAAATCCGGGGCTGGCAAACGCAACTCGAGACCGTGCAACAGGATGCGCGCGCCTTGCAAAAGCGGGCGGCCAAACTCGACGAATTTTTTGAGGAGGACATCGCGATCAAGGACAAGGAACTCAAGCAAGTAGAACAAGAAGTCGCCTTCCGTGAAAAACACCTGGCCACCACCCGAGATTTTCTTGCCCGTAACGAAAAGCTGGCGGGCGAGAAGCTCGTCTCGGAGGTCGAGTTGCTGCAATACCGCCTGCAAGTGGCCGAATCCGAAAAGGAGCTGAATGCAGGGCAACGCACAGTTGAGCAAGTGAACTTGCAGCGGCAGCAGATTCAAACCGAACGCGCCCGGCAACGCACTGAAGAGGAAGCAGAAGGGGAGAAGTTGAAGGTGCGCATCGCGGCCTTGGAGCGGCAGCTCCAGAATTGCGCGGAAGGGCTGATGACAATCAAGGCGCCGTATCGGGCGGCGGTTCTGTCGCTGGCCCACCGGAATGCCGGCGCCGTGGTCCTCCAGGGCGGGGAACTCTGCCAATTCGCCAGGGTGGACAGCCCACTGCGCGCCAGACTGAAGCTCGAAGAATCTGGACTGCCGCGGCTCGCACCCGGTCAGAAAGTGCGCCTGTTTTTTGATGCCTTTCCGTATCAGCGCTACGGGACTGTGTCTGGCCGGCTCGAATGGGTCAGTCCCGCCGCAATCACCACCAGCGAAGGCGCAGGCTTTTCGGCTGTGGCCACTTTGGAGCGAAGCGCTTTTGCGGTCAACGGCCAAAACCGGCTGCTTCGGGCGGGGATGCGCGGTGAAGCGCGAGTGTCGGTGGGCAGCCGAACGATGATTGAATACTTTTTCGAGCCGATTTATCAGCTTCGAGAAGAAGCGCGCCGCTGATTCAGCGATATGATTCAACTACTATTAGAGGCCAAAGCGCCAGAGGACTGGCGCAGTCCAAAACCTGCCGGAATTTCCAAGGCATTCGTAAGTCGCGAAGCGTCTTGGACTGCGGTAGTCCTCTACCGCTTTCGAGCACGGCCAATTGAATAGCTGGTTGTGAGACACCACATTAGCGTGACGATTGCGTTCGACAAAGTGAGCGACGAAGTGGAGGACAAAGTGAAAGACAAAGGTTGAGGGGAAGCGCATGGCATCGCACCCACTGTTTGATCTCAAAGTCGCCGACCTCTTCACGCGCAATGAGGAGATGGAGCGCTGCTTAAAGCTGGCAGCCCTGGCGGCGGAGTCGGAGGTGCCGGTGCTGATCCTGGGCGAGACAGGCACAGGCAAAACGCTTTTGGCACAGGCCATTCACAATTCCTCGCGGCGGGCCGACCGTCCCTTTGTTTCCTTCAACGCATCTGCGATGAGTGACACTTTGCTGGAGAGTCAGTTGTTCGGTCATGAACGTGGAGCATTCACAGGCGCGCAGAAGACGGTCAAAGGCAAGTTCGAGCTGGCAGACCTGGGCACGCTCTTTTTCGACGAGATCGCGGACATGAGCCCGCTGGCCCAGGCAAAAGTTCTGCGTGCAGTTGAGTACGGCGAGTTCGAACGGCTGGGCTCCGAACGAATGCTCCGGTCGGATGTCCGAATCATTTCGGCCACCAACACATCCCTGCGCGAACGAATACGGCAACGGGGCTTTCGGGAAGATTTGTACCATCGTCTGGCCGGCCTGACTCTGCACATTCCTGCGTTGCGCCAGCGGCCCGAAGATTTGCCTGGGCTCATCGCGGTCGAACTCAGGGCTCAGGCGGCCAATGCGGAAAAAAATATCACGGCCATTCACCCGGCGGCCATGGAAACACTTCTCGCCTATGCGTGGCCTGGCAACCTGCGCGAACTGCATCACACGGTCCGCACGATCGTTCTTTTCTGCCACACCGAGGAGGTGCGTCCGGAGCATGTGATCTTTCAGCCGGCTCTCTATTCTGTGGACGTCGGTGTCGCCGGCGGACCAGTCCAGGCTTTGTCGCCGCATCAGCAGCAAACCGGCACGAACGCAAATAGCGGCCCGAATTCGCATTCACTCGCCGCGGCCATCCAGCGCCATATTCAATTCGTCTATGAGCAGAACGGCCGCAATCAACGCCAGACCGCAAAAAGGTTGGGCATTTCACGTTCCCGGCTGGCGCGGCATCTGCGCGAGATGAAATCCGCGCAATTAGGCGCTGAACGCAGCGGCTGAGGCGACGGAGCGCGGCATTTATGCCGCTTCACGCTCCGAACCCACGGAAACGCCGGGTTACTTGGTCCGTTCATCGCGCTACGGGCGTTGAAGCGGCATAAATGCCGCGCTCCTGCACGGTCGTAGTATCAAGATGCAACCCCAGGAAGCCCAGCCTGGGGCTATTGCAGATTTTTTCGGATCGCCGCAATGTCCTTTGTCGGCGGGCGGCAAGCGGTGCCGGTGCAGACATAGACGACAGCGCCGTCTTTGGCGGGCAGGGTCTTTGCGAACGGTTCGACTGGTCCGGCGTTCCCGAGCACAGCTTTATTGGGCTGATAAATTGAGTGAATTCCGAACAACAGGTCTTTACCGCCGCGCTCTGAAGCCAAACCCGCGAGCACCGCCCGCTTCGGCTCTTCGAGGGAGAAATCAAGCGCCTGCAGCAAGTAGGGCACGGCTTGCGGCATTTGTTGCAAGCGACTGGCGAAGAGACGCAGGCTCTTTTCCGCCGCTGCGATGAACTCCTTTCGGTCGGTTATCTTTCCCATCCGTAGCAGGCCCATGATGGCCACCGAATTGCCCGAAGGCTGAGCGCCATCGTAATCTTCTTTCACCCGCAAAATGAGGTCTATTGCCCCGGCAGCACTTTGCCAAAAGCCGCCGTGATCTGAATCGTAGAACCTCGCCAACATTCCTTCGGCCAACGCGATCGCAAACTCCAGGTGTTTGGGCTCAAGTGTAGCCTCGTACAAGTCGAGAGTGCCACACAACAGATAGGCATACCCCTCCAGCAATTGCGCCGTGTCCCTCTCCCCGTCTCTCCAGCGATGATAAAGAGTTTCTGTTTTTGGGTCCCAGAGTTTCGCCTGAAGAAAAGCCAAATTCTTTTCCGCCGCGGCACGATATTTTTCATCGCCCAGAACCGCATGAGCTCGCGCGAAGGCGCCCAGCATCATTCCGTTCCAGGATGCGAGCACTTTATCATCCAGGTGCGGCCGCACGCGTTTGGCGCGGACCTCGAGCATCTTTTGTTTCGCAGACTTCAGCAAGGGCTGTTCGGCGGGGGAGAGGTTCGGGTCCGCGATGCTCAAAACATTTTGGTTCGGCAGCGGCTGCGGGTGGCTGTGATCCACGAAATTGCCTTGAGGCGTGACGCCGAAGTACCGGGTGGCCACTTTGAACTCGTCTGCCGTGAGCAGGTCCTGCAGTTCCTGTTGCGTCCAGCAGTAGAACTTGCCTTCGTGCCCCTCGCTATCTGCATCTTCGGCGGAGTAAAACCCTCCATCGCGATGCGTCATGTCACTCAAGACATACGAAAGAATGTCGCGTACGACATCGGCGTGGTTCTTATCGCCGCTTACCAGATAAGCATCCAAGTACAATTGCACCAGTTGCGCGTTGTCATAGAGCATCTTCTCGAAATGCGGCACCAACCATTGTGCGTCCACTGAGTAACGGGCGAAGCCGCCGCCCAATTGATCGTGAATGCCGCCGGACGCCATTTTTTTGCAGGTGGCCAGGACCATGTCCTTTGCTTCATCGTCATGAAACCGTTTGGCGTATCTGAGCAGAAATTGCGGTTGGCTGGGTTGCGGAAACTTTGGCGCGCCTCCGAAGCCGCCGTTGGTCGGGTCGAAACTCTGCTTGAAAAGATTTCCGGCTCTTCGCAGGTCTTCGGCCGTCAGAAGCACGGTGCTCAACTGGTTACTGGACGCGGCCTGCTCGAGCTGGGCGTGAATATTGGCCGCGGACCCTGCAAGGTCGTCGCGTCGGTTCTGCCAAAGCTGTTGAATTTGCTGCAACAACTGCAGAAAGCTTGGCCGGCCATAGCGGCTGTCGGGCGGGAAGTAGGTGCCACCGAAGAACGGCTTGAGTTCAGGCGTCAGGAACACGTTTAGCGGCCAGCCGCCCTGGCCTGTCGTCGCCTGCACAAAGGTCATGTAGATCCGGTCCACGTCCGGCCGCTCCTCGCGGTCCACTTTGATGCTCACAAAGTGTGCATTCAGGAATTTTGCCACATCTTCGCTTTCGAACGATTCACGCTCCATCACATGGCACCAGTGGCATGTGGAATAACCGATGCTGAGGAAGATGGGCTTGTTCTCCTGACGCGCTTTGGCGAAGGCCTCATCGCCCCACGCGTACCAATCCACGGGGTTATGCTGGTGCTGCAGCAAATAGGGAGATTTCTCGCGGGCGAGGCGGTTGGTGTGCAGCACGGCCCCAGTTACGGCTTTGCTTTGCATATTACCGTTGGTTTCCTGTTGAGTGTCTCGGCGGCATGCGGCCAGAATCGCCAACCAGACCAATGAAATCCCCAGGCGCGCGCCTCGACTCATTGCGGATAGCATAGACCTCCTCGAATGGGAAAGCAAAACAGCACGAGCCGTAGCGCAGATTTCCAATTTGCTGTGTCGCAGTGCTTCCAGCCCTGCGAGCAATCACCGCCCCACGACTCACGAACGGTCTGCCGATTGGAAATCGGCGATACAGCAGATTGGAAACGTTGGAAACCTGCGCTACATGCGCTCCAACTCCTGGCTCCCGTTTCCGGCTTGCGCGAACTGCAGCGCATACAGCTTATAATACACGCCTTTGCGGTCCATCAGGGCAGCGTGCGTGCCGGTTTCGACCACGCGGCCCTGGTCGAGGACAACAATCAAGTCGGCTTTTTGGATGGTGGAAAGGCGGTGGGCGATACAGATCGTAGTGCGACCGCGCGTGAGTTGATCCAGGGCAGCCTGGACAGCCCGCTCGGATTCCGAATCAAGGGCGCTGGTGGCCTCGTCCAGGATGAGAATCGGCGCGTTCCGCAGAATGGCTCGAGCGATGGCAATGCGCTGGCGCTGGCCGCCGGAAAGGAGAACGCCTTTTTCACCTGCCGGCGTCCCAAAGCCCTCAGGCGTCTTGAGTATGAAATCGTAGGCGTAAGCGTGCCGAGCGGCGGCGATAATGTCTTCCTTCGGGGCGCCCGGCCTGCCCAATTGAATATTGTCCTGCAGCGTTTCGTTGAAGATGATCGTTTCCTGCGTGACGGCGGCGATTTGTTCCCGCAGCTCGCGAGTTGCAACGGCTCGTATATCCGTCCCGCCAATGCGAACGGCGCCGTGCTGAGGGTCATAAAAACGCAGCAACAGGTTAGCCAGCGTGGTCTTGCCGGCGCCACTGGCTCCAACCAGCGCGATGAACTGCCCGGGCTGGATCGTCAAGGTGATGTCCTGCAAAACGGGGGTGCCATCGTAAGAAAAACTGACGCCGTCGAACTCGATGGCCGCGCCTCCGGCGCGCAGCGGTTTGGGCTCGACCGGCTCCTGGATGTCGTTGACGGCAGACAGCAATTCGAAGACTCGCGCACTGGCGGCCCGCGCCTGCTCCAGAGTGTTGTACAGTCGAGCAAGGTTTTTCAACGGTCGGTACATGGCGAAAATGCTCAGCACAATCGCAAGGAAATCCGAGCCGGTGGGCCGCGCGCCGCTTTCTACCAGCAGATAGAGCAAGACCAGACCGACGCCGATCGCACCAACCGATTCCAGCAGTGGCCCGGGTATTTCCATGGACCGCAGCATGCGCATGTAATGGCCTATAAAGCGGCTTGCAATGAGCCGAAAACGCTCGACCACTTTTTGCTCAAGGTTGTACGCCTTCACCACGCGGTAACCAGAGAACGCCTCGGCCATAACGTCGCCCAGATTGGCGGCTTGCGCCTGGAGCTCGCGCGCCGACCGCCGCACCTTTCGATTATACACCAGGACGGGGACCACACAGATCGGGATAACAGCCAATGAAAGCAGCGTAAGTCGCGGCGCCCTCCAGAGCACGTAAGCCAGCAGACTCACCAGCGTGACCGGGTCCTTCACCATGACGGGGGTGGCGTTGCTGATGATATTCTGCAGCGCGGTGGTGTCGCTCATCACCCGAGACATCAACTCACCGGTTCTTACCCCGTTGAAAAAGTTTGCGGACAGGGACATTAAATGAGCGAACAGGCGAATGCGCAGCGAAGTAATTGTCCGGATGGCCGCCCATTGGAGCAAATAGACATTGAAGTAGGTGAACACGCCTCGCAAAATAACGACTAACGGAACCAGTCCCACGAGCAGGGCGGCTGCGCCTTTGTGCAGCGCCACACCCTGAACCACCGCCTGCTGGGCGCTCACCAGCCAATCGCGCAACCAACTAGGCGCGCCGCTAACCAGCGCGCTGGGTGATTGTCCGGCGCTCGGGAATACCGCTCCATAAACAAAAACCACCGTTGAGATCACCAGCGGCTCGAACAGGCCGCCGATCACCCCCAGCGCGATGCCTGCCAGCAGCCGATTGCGATAAGGACGCGCCAGGTCCCAAAGCTTACGCAAAAACTCGAACATCGGTGTATCAGAGTATGCCGGTGTTCGTTTGAAAGCCAGTCGTTTGCCTGTCAGATTTACAGATGGAGTCGCAAGAAATGAGGTCTAGCCCGAATATTTCATGCCGCGCACGAAACGGAGACAGCTTGTAGGGGACGACGTGAGGGGTCCCTTCGAGG
>PSRM01000339.1 GCA_003176045.1 Verrucomicrobiota bacterium
TTCAGGAATTGGATGAGGAAATCCACGCTAAACGTGCTGGAGAAAACGCCCGAACGAAGTTCGCTGAGGGTTTCGCTCAAGGAGTTGGGGCCGGTGCTCGCGTTATATTTGCCTTTGGTGTTCACTATAAACGAATTCTCGAGATCGTCGCCAGTGAATACAGTGCCATCCGGTGACCAGCGGACGCCCAGTTTATCAAGGTAATCGCTGGAGACTTCCACCAGGCGCGCGTCAATTAGGACCTGGTCGGTTTCCGCATCCAGTTCTTCAATCATCTTAATAATCTGCGGGAAGAAATGGACGTTGGCCGAGATCAGCAAAGCGTTGCTGCGCTGGTCGGGCACCACGCGTACCCGGCCCACGAGATCGCTCACGGCGCGCACCGCAGTGCGGCCATCGGCCGTGCGCGGGTTATCGGGCTGGCCGCCAATCCAGGGGTAATAAATATCCAGCTTGGTTTCCTTTTCGAGTTCGAAGCCGGTGGTTGTGGTCGGGCTGCTGCCTTGCTGCTGCTGCTGTTGATAATTCTGTTGCTGCTGCTGGTTTTGCTGGTTGTCGGGTTTGATCTGAGGCGATCCGTTTTTGGCGAACAGAATGTTGATGGCATTGGCCACAACCGGGGCCTTGGCGAACTTGAGGTTGATCCGGAGGGTGCTTTCGTTGGCTTCGGAGGGAGCATCCAGTTGTTTGAGCACATCTTCGATGACAGCCAGGCTTTCCTTCGAATTGGAGGTCACAATGATTGTGTTCGAGTACGGTTCGGCCGTAATTCTCACTTTCCCGTAGAGCCGCCCAACATCGCGGTCAGTATTTTCGGAAGGATAATCGCTATAGTAATCCCAGTAGCTTCGCTGCTGGGTTTTCTTGAGGAAGAGTTCGTTGAGGACATCTTCTATGTCCACAGCGCTGACGTATTTCAACGGGTAAATCTTCGGAGCGAGGCTGTCATCGGTGACAGGCTCGTCCAGCTCGCCAATGATTTTTTCGATGCTGTCCATTTGCGCTGGCGGGGCTTGAATAATCAGGCTATTGCGGCGGCGATCGGCCACGACGCTCATTTTTCTGGAAACCCCTTTGTTGCGGTCCATGCCGCCAAAATAAAAGAAGCGATACGGGCTATTGCTGTTGTCCTGGTCTTTGTTGAGGTCTTGCAATTGGCGGGCGACGTCCTCTGCGTCGGCGTTCTTGAGCGGGAACGTGCGCACAGTCTTCTCCTGCGCCTCTTCCGTATCGAGAGTATTGACCAGTTTCTGAATGGTTTTGAAATTGGCTTCACTGGAGAGCACGATGAGCGAGTTTGACCGCTCGTCGGCGGCGATCTCGATCATCTCCTTTTGCGATTTGCCGCTCATCTTTTGGTAAAGCTGCGCCAACTCGCGGGCCAGGTCTCCCGCGGTAACATTTTTTAGCGGAATCATTCGCACCGCAACGTCCTCGGGTTTTTCAGTGTCAAGAACGTCAATGAGACGCTGCACCTCGGGCAACTTGGACTTCGGCGCAAAGACAATCAAGCGATTGGAATTTTTGTCAGGCCAAATGCGCACCTGCCCCGCGACCAGGGGGCCGCTGCCGCTCGGTGACGATGACGAGCCACCACCGCCCGAATCCATCGAAGGTGGGGAGCCGCCAAACGAGATGCCCATCGGGCCGCCCGAAGGACCCGAGCTGCCCTTCGGTGAAGAGACGCGGGCTGAGCCCGGCGGCGCCGGTTGCGCATTTAGAATTAGCGTGATCAAACTCCCGAGTTCTTCTGCATCCGCGAACTTAAGAGGATAGATTTCCACGGTCATCCCTGAAGCGGGCACGTCGAATTCCCTGATCACCTGGGCCAGCAGGCGCAGGTTGTCGTTGTAGTCAGTCACCACAAGTTGGTTGGCGCGTTCATCTATATCTATCGTGCCGCGCTCTGACAAAAGAGGCCTCAGTTTTTCACGTATCTCATTGGCCTGCATATGGGCGAGGGGGAAAATTTTCATCAGGCGTTGGCGCCCCTCGGGAATGTCCTTTTTGGCCCCATCCAGCAGCTCCGGATTGAACTTCGGCTCTTTGCCCTCGGGCACCAGGAAAATCGAACTGCTCGATTCAACCGCGGTAAATCCCTCGAGCGCCAGTGCACGATAGACCAGGTTGATCGCCTCGCGCGGCGGGACTTTCTTTGAACTCATAATCGTAAGCTGGCACTGGACCTGGGGATGTTTGACCACGCTCTTGCCGGTCTGCTGCGACAGCCATTGCGCAATCATATCAATGTTCGCGCCCTGGAAGCTGACCTGGATTTCGTTTGTAGATGAGGCGCTGTCGGTCTTTCCATCGGACGGTTTTGAGCCGGAGGTTTTCACCTTGGTCAGCGAAACCTTGCGCGGAGAGGCCCCGTTGGTTTCGGCGTCCTCCAGTTTCGCGGTGGCGGTGGCAGATTCGTTCGTAGTGCTGGCTTTAGCCGGTTCGGACGATTTGTTCGCATCTGATCCGGACGAAGATGAGTCAGTTGGCGACGCGGCTTGGGCGTTCGTGCTCGCTACCGCCGAGTCAGCGCTCGCCGGCGGGGCGTTGGTCTTGTTGTCATCCGATTCCGAGGTGGCTCCTAATGCCGCCAGGAGCAGGCACGAAAGCACGAGCCGGAAGGGTATAAAGACTTTTTGTAGTGGTCTCATAAAGTTATAAATTCAGACAAGTTCTTACTTTGGCATAAGCGATTCACCACCAGTTCCTTCAAAAATCATCAGTTCCTTTTTCTGGCCGTCCTCTTCGACGAGGACACGGTTGATTCCGATGCGCACGAGCTTGATGGCGCCCAGGCTGTCGCCTTCTTTCACCGCGCCGCTTTGGCCGCTGGACGCCCGCAAAAAAGCCATGTCGCCCGCAATACCAAGCAAAGCCAGCGGCATCGGATGGAACACAGGCCCAAGCATCTCGCTGTCCACAATCCGATCCACCTCAGCTTGCGCAACCGGAGTCAGTTCGATGGGCTTGGCGCCTGGACCGCCTGGCCGGCCGCCGGGCCGTCCGCCCGCTTCGCGGGGCTTGGAATCGTTGGTTGTCTTGGCGACCAGGTTCGAAGCGGAACCAGCGGGTTTGTTGGAAGAAGAAAGAGAAGCGACGGAAGGGCTGGAAGAGTTGGTGGTGTGGGCTGCGAGCAGGTTGGTGGTAGCGGAGTGACTGGTGGAGCCTGCCAGTGGCAGCTTGGCGGCGACCGGCCCATTCGTCGGACCGGTTGGACCGGTCGGACCGGTCTGAGTATGTGCAACTGTACTCTGGGCAGCGTTATTCGTCTGAGGCGTAGCTTTGCCTGAAACTGGTGAATTCGTTTGGTTTCCTTTGGTTGCAGCAGTGGTGGTCGCATTATTACGGCTGGCTTGATTGGTGGAACCGGAACTCACAGAGGCCGCCGGCTCTTTGTCGCTCGGCGCGTTGGTTTTGATTTCCGCGGCAGCCAGGGCGGGAAGGGCCGGTATTTGAACTCCTTGCAGCGGAAACAAATGGGGCACACGCAAGGCGAGCTGGACCAGCAGCAGACCTCCGAGTCCGACGCATAGGATGCGCAGGGCGGGTTCGATGCGGTCACGCATTGGGTGCACCCTCCTTCTTCCATTGATCGAAATCCAGGATTACGATCGTGAGGCTCATCTTCATCTGGCCTGGAGGATTTTGCACGGGCGTGAGTTGAACGCTCTCGATGATGAGCGGAAAGCCCACACTTTCAAGCCGGCTCAGAAAGGCTGTCACCGAAGGCACCGGTCCCGTGCCTTCGAGCTGGACGGTTGCCAATTCCTTGTTCGCGGCCCGGGCGGGGGATTCGCGCACGGCGCCTACGCCAATCCCACTGCTCGCAGCCGCCTTCTGAATCGCGGCGCTGGCCTCGGCTACAACCGTCGTATTGGTCAGCTTCACAGGATCGAGTTTGAAGGCATCCATCAGCTTCTGTGCTGAGGCAGCCCTGTCGGTGTAAAGGCGGATCTCGCGCTTGAGCGAATCGGCCTCTCCTCGCAATTGCGCGTATTGTGTGCGCTGACGTTCGAAAAACCTGCCGCCCTGCAGCAATCCCGAGCCAACGAGCACAATGGCAATGATCAACGCGCCAATTCGGACAGTTCGCTTTTCCTGGTCGGTTAAGGTGCGCACGAGCGGACCTTTCTGTCATAAAGTTCAACCATTGGCCAAACGCCAAACACCAAACACTTTTCGCAAACACCAAATACCAAACACCAAACACCAGAGAAGCTCCAAACCTCAAACACCAAGGGCCTCGAGCGGATGTTGGAGCTTGGAGCTTGGTGTTTCTCTGGTGTTTGGTGTTTGGTGTTTGGTGTTTCCATACTTACTGCGGTGTGGGTGGCGCTTCCGTGGCCCCCGTTCCTTGCGGTGGACCGCCCGCCGATCCAGGAACGGCTGTCGGCCCATTGGGCCCCGGCATCGGCATCGGCATATCACCCGGGCTGGAGGGCATCCCCCCTGGCCTTGGCGCTCTTGTGGAATTGCGGCGGCCTGGCATGGCGCCTGGAGGCATCCCACCGCCCATCGTTATCGGTCCGTCGGGCATACCCATCCCCGGCATCATCATCGGTGGCATGCCCATAGGCATGCCGGGCATCGCGCCGGGTTGATTGCGGACCCGGGTCTTTGCCTTCTCGATTTCCTCGGCGCTTGGTCCCACAGCGAGATTTTGCCGCGCCGCCAGCGGTTTCCATTGAGCGGTCATGCGAACGTTCAGCTTGGGCTGGCCCTGGCCCTGCCCGGGAGATTGCTCCTCCACGGTGACACTCGCAAAAAGTCCGGATTCGATGAGTTTGCTGCGGAAATCTGAAACCTGGTTAACATCCCGCATGGACCCTTTGAGAGAGAGGTTCCCACGGCGGTTCATTGAGATCGAATCCAGTTTTGCCCCCTGCGGGGCCGCCTTTGCAATCACATAAAGGCTGTCGAGATAGGGCGGATGGTTCACCTTCAAAAACTGCAAGAAGTTCAATTCATGATCTATCATCGGCAGACGGGCGCGTTCGGACTTGATGGTCTGGAGTTTCTTTGCGAGGAAAGGTCTCAGCAGCAGGGCCTCCGCATAGGGCACCAACCCGATGCCTATCAACAGAAGCGTTGCGATCGCCACCAATTTGACCGGAACCGGGCGCTGAACCCGAGCTGCGCCATTCGAACGCTTGAGTTCAAGAACCAACGCGGGCCTGCCATTTCCTTTTTCCGCAGCGCGCCTAAGTCCAAGCACCGCTGCGGAGCGTCCCTGGCCCGGAGCGACTTCGAGAGCCTCGCACACCAGTCCGACAGGCAGGTGTTGCGCCAGAGCCAAAGCGATCTGCTGGTTGCGCTGGCCGCCACCGGTCACATAGACCTTCTGGCCAGTGCCCTGGCCGTCGCACGCAGCCGCCAACCCATCGAGATTCTCCGCTCCAACCGACAAGGTGCGGACAATGGATGGCGTTCCCTGTTCAAAGCGGATCAACTCCGATTGGTCGTGGCCAACGTCCAGCAGCGCGTAAGTCCCGGATTGGTCAGAGCAAAGATTAGCGCGCGCCAGAGCAGCAAGGGTAAAGATCGGTGTAGCGCCCTGGGCCGAGAGAAGATCCGAAAATTCCTCGACCGCTTCGCGCCGGACAGCCGCGACTAAAAACTCGCGTTCTGAACCTGGCCCATTTGTGTTCCCCAACTCAGAGTATCCCCAAGCCAGCTCGTCCGGGGAGAGTGGGAACTCTTTTTCCATCTGCAACGAGAGAAGCGAGTGGAGGTTGTCTTTCGGAGCAGTGGCCGGAAGCCGCAACCGCCGCAATGAAACTCCACGCGCGCTGATTGCGCACAAGACACTCGGGCGAGCCTGCCACGATGGACTCTTGAGGAGCGGTTGCAGAGCCGCGCTAATTCTAGATTTGCACGCCTCGGTGAGACGACCATTGGGAAGGCGTTCCAGCGGCAAATCAAAGCCTTGTGTCGTCCCCAGGACTTTCAGCGAAGTCTGGCCAATTTCGAGGAAAATTGAGTTCGAAGTCATGATGGAGGCGCGTTGTGCTCGTAGCGCAGATTTCCAATCTGCTGTATCGCAGATTTCCAATCTGCGAGGCGTCCATTCCTATTAAGCGCGTCGAGAACGAGTCGCGTCAGCCGACTGGAAGTCGGCGATACAGCAGGTTGGAAACCTGCGCTACGGCCGCTCAGGCCTCGAAGCTCGCTCCTCGACCCTCGACCCTCGTCCCTCATAGGTCCCCCTCCCGATAGGACACAGTCGTGACGGAACTGATTCCGACGTGCACAATTTCCTGAATCCGCTCTCGCGCGCCGGACGAAGGCACCCGCCCCTCGGCAATGATGCGATAGGTCTCAGAACGGGCGGTCACGCGCGGGCCGACGGCCTTAAAGAGATCTGCGTTGAAGCCGGAGACTTTCAACAAATGGGCAATGTTAGGGAAAGCTCCGTTGGATTGGCGATAACGGATGATTTCCTGAGCCAACTGGCGGTTTAGCCCAGGCAGGCACATCAGGACCTCCAGTGAGGCAGTATTGATATTGACCAAGCCAGAGAGATCCTGGCCGTTTTGAGCGGTCAAATCATCCGCGATGTCCATGAGCAACTCCGGGCTTATTACTTTTGGTCCGGAGGCGTTCGGGCCCTGGTCCTGACCGGACTGGCCCTGAGCGCCCTGAGCCTGGTTATTACCGGTCGGCGCATTTTGATTTTGGTTTTGCGGCGCTGTCACGTCCAGCAAATCGGCCACGCTTTGGAGCTGTTGCTGGTTTTTCGCGCGGTAGGCAATAATGGCGCTTGCGATGTTTGGCGTGATGCCTCGCACTGAGCCAAGGGCCTGTTGATCAGCGGTTTGGATGTTAACCCGATCCTCCCCGGCAGCGTTGACATTGGCCGTGGACGAATCAACCGTGAAAAGATTTGCCCAACCCAGATCCGAAGCATCCGGCACGGCCCCCGGTCCGTTTTCCTGCTCCGCATCCAGCAGCCCGTTCTGCTGTAAGTCGCTGCCGAGGAGCAACTGAGTTGAGATGCCGCGCACCATGAGCAGTTCGCGGATGGTTTGCAGCGGCCCGTTGCGTGGCAAGTAAGGCGGTTGCAGGGCAACGTAATATTCTGCCTCAGCGCCACCGGGAGTCACTTCGTTATCCGGGTCCCGCCAGTCCACGATGGCCGCCGCGATGTCGGGAGTCATTCCGTCAATTTTTGCGAACTCGTCAATCGAGGCCACATTCACGTTCAACCGGCTTTCTTCGTCGCTGACACCAAACGCAATCCCGCCGCCTTCATCTGTCCGCGCGCGGCGCAGGACAGAAAAGCGGCCGCGGCCCAGGGCCACGTCGCGGAAGTTTTCGGCCGAATCATAAAGCTCGCCGCCATGGTTTCTGGCAGATCGGCTGCGCTCGCGCGCATCCTGATACAACAGTGCCTTTGCTTTCTCAATGCCTGCAAGTGCCAGGTAATGTGCCTGAATGCGGTCCGCATGATTTTTCCCGAGCATCAGCCCGATGCGCGAAGTGTGGAGCACGCCGATGACCACGATGGCCAAAAGGGCCAGGCACCAGAGAAGACCGATAAGGACGGAAGCTTGGGACGTTCGTTCGCGAATTGCGGACTGCGGATTGCGGATTGCGGAATGGGCGGAGCAACAAGCATGAAAGTGGTCCAAGTGGCCAAATTTGAAATTGGCAATTGGCATTTGGCAATTGGCAATCCTTGTCACTGCGGATTCCCTCCTTGATCGCCCGAACTCGGGCTTTGCGAAGACTGATCCGAGCTATCGCTCGAAGCAGCACTCTGGCTGAGACTGGACGCCAGGTTAATCCGCGTCACAGTCTGGAACATCAGCGCCTGTTGGGTGGCCGCGGTTTCGCCGGTGCTGGTACTGGTCTTTTTGCCTGGAGGATTTTGGTCGAGCCAAAGTGTAATCCGAATGGCATAGGGCATACCCGACAAGTTGCTGCGTTGACGCAATGAATTCTGGGCCTTGGCCTGACCCTGGACGTCGCCCCAGGAATCGTACCAGTCAAACCCGTCGAAGTATTCGAAACGAAGGCCCGCGACGCCTCGGGCAATTTCCTCTTTCACGCCGCCGGTGAGAGGATCGAGTGATATTCGAGGGTTACGCCGGCGCCACAACACTAACTCGCCAGTTCGCGGATCACGATCTATGAAAAGGCTCTCCTCACAGTAATCGCCCTCATTTGACTGCTTTGGCGAATAGTGATGCGTGGCAAAGTCCAGATTATCCGCGTCAACATTCCCCAACATTCGATGCATCCCGAGCAAATCGAAATCCTTCGAAAGCGAGCAGGCGCTGCGCAAGTCGGCGGACATTAGAGACATGGCCACTCGGGCGTTTTGAAGCAGATCGGCGCGCGGTTCGATGGCCTTTTGGCTGGCGATCGCCGCACTGAAACAGACATAGCCGCTGGCCAGAATCAGGGCCATGAGGGAACTGCTGATGATGACTTCGATCAGCGTGAACGCGTGATGAGTGAAACGTGAAACGTGAAACGTGAAACCTGAAGAGCGGCGCCAGGGCCAGAACGACACGGGACTGGAATTCGTAGCGGTATTGAATGCGCCAGAGGACTGGCGCAGTCCAAGACGCTGGCCGGCCAATCCGCAATCCGCAATCCGCAATCCGCAATCGATCTTCATCCTTCCCTCCTCTTCCTGCCTTTGGAGTCTCGACCCTTCCCGGAGGAACTTGATAATGGCTCATCGGGCGCTTCGAAAAGGAGCGTTCGCAGCTCGTAAATGGATTGCCCTGATTTTGCGTTTTCCACCACGACTGCTACCTCGTGCAGTCCATCAATTCCGGCGCCCGTGATGGTTTGTTTCCAGCGATACAAGGAAAGTCCCTCAGTGCAGTCTCCCTGGGTTTCGCCATTCTCCAGGCCACCTTGGGCGCGGAGAGTCTCGAGTTGACCGGCGGCGATCATGGCTGCGGTGGACTGCAACTCAGAATCCTTGCTGGAGTGAAGGGCCACAGTAATCGCCTCCGTCAATCCCACCAGCGCCACACCCAGGATGAGCATGGCACAGAGGACTTCGATCAGCGAGAAGGCTCGAAATCGCGAAGCGTCTTGGAGTGCGCCAGTCCTCTGGCGCTTTTCTTTGGCGGCAGAGCGCGTTCTAAAGCGCTTCCGATGCATCGGGAGCGCACTCCAAAAGCGTCGCCCAGTGCCCGCGCCACTCGGAAACACCCCTTTACGCAATTCGGCAGCTTTCATCGCCCCGCCACCTCCAGAATACGCACCCGAGCCGTGACTGGATTTATTCGCAGCGCGAGCTGAACGCCCAGCCTGTCGCGCAAGACGATTTCGCGGGCGTCCGCAGTTCCGTCCGGGAAGAATAGGATTATGGCATCCGACGCGCTGCGCTCGAATCCGCCCATCGGAAGCACCGGCTCCGAGCCCTGCGATGCCGAAACATCCTTATCGTAGTGCAGAAGCGGCGGCCCTTCGGCGTTTTGAGCTGACGAATTGTCCTCGCTCGCGGCAGCGCTGAGCACATCAGGCAGGACTTGCCGAATCGTTAAAGAAATGCGCCGGTCGAGTTCCCCTTCGCTGTCCGGAATCCCTTTAATGGGAGCGAACTCATCCTCGACGCGGCCTGCCCGGAGGCGTTCTTCAACTACATAACGGCTGCTTCGTTGATCCACGCGCACGCGAAGGATTTTGTTGAGGCTTACCGCACGGCTGGCCGCTAGGCTGAACACGTCCACAAGTTTCCTGCTCGTGGAACGGAGCAAGGCATCTTCATAGGTGCCTTTCATTTCGGGCATGATCATGGCCGTAAGAATGCCAATGAGCGCGATCACGACCATGAGCTCCAGGAGGGTGAAGGCGGAGCCTTTTGCCTGACCGGTAGGACAGGTCGGACCGGTAGGACGCGACGGAGCGCCGAACTCCGTTTCGGCGCGTCGGAAAAAGCTGACAGGTTCGTGCCGAAATGAAATTCGGCGCTCCGCAGCAGCCGTCATTGAGGCATTAGTGCCCACCGCAAAATCTTCTTCGGTCTTCACTGCCAATTGCCTATATCCGCGTTTTGGCCTTCGCCGCCGTCAGCGCCGTCGGCGCCGGTGGACCAAAGATCGTAACTGGAAGTGTGGCGGGTCCCCGGAAAAAGATATTTGTAGGGAAAACCCCAGGGATCAGGGCGGACCTTGTCTATATACGGCCCGCGCCATTTCTTTGCGTCGTCGCCAGAGGGTGCGTCAACCAGCACCGCAAGGCCCTCTTCGCTGGTCGGATAGCGATCCATGTTCACGTTGAACCGTTCGACTGCGTTTGCGTACTCCTGAATATGCGCCTTGGCGGCATTGACTTTGGCATCGTAGGTCGTGGTGCCAAATTGGGGAATGATGACGGCAGCCAATATCCCAATGATCGCCACGACGACCATGATTTCAATTAATGTGAACGCTTGCCGTGCCCTGCGGTAGTTGATTTCGCCAGACCGGTCTGACGGTCCGGGCGGTTTCATCTGGGATTTCATTTATTTATGTAACGTTTAGTCCAACCGTTTACTTTCTTCAATGCAACGCGCTGCTCATCTTGAAAATAGGCAGCAGCAGTGAGATGACCATGAACCCGATCATGGCGCCTACCAATACGATCAACATCGGCGCAAGCAACGAAATCAACGTCTTGGTCCGTGCCCGCATCTGTCGTTCTTCGATTTCGGCCACCTTGAGCAGCATTTCGTCCAGCCTGCCGGTTTCCTCACCGACATCAATCATCTGCACGACCGTGCGCGGGAAAATGCCCAAGGTGCGAAGCGGCGTGGCCAGCGAATGGCCGCCGCGCGCCTCTTCGGCCACCTGGGCAATTTGCTTCGCTAAAACCCGGTTGCCGATTGTGTTTTCGACAATCTTTAGGGCGGGCAGAAGCGACACGCCGCTCTTTGCCAACGTGCCGAGTGTGCGGGCGAAGCGGCTGAGCGCCGCCGCGCGGAAAACCGATCCCATGATTGGCAGTCGCAGTTTAAGCCGATCATAAGCTTCGGCCCCCTTGGTGGTGTTCAGGTAACGCCAGAGAACGGCCACGGTTGCTCCCACCCCGACCAGCAACAGCAGCCAATACTGGTGCAGGAAACCACTGATCTTGAGCAGTATCAAGGTCGGCAATGGGAGGACGGCCATCATATCCTTCAACATTCCCAAAATCTTCGGCAATACGAATGTCATCAGCAAGCTGGCTGTGAAAATTCCGAACGCCAGGACAAATAATGGATATGCCAGGGCTGCTCGCACCTCGCCGCGCACCTCATCCTCGTGCTCCAGGAGGTTGGCCAGATCGGTCATGACCTTCGGCAACGCGCCCGCTTCCTCTCCGACACGGACCATGCTGGAATAAAGTTTAGTGAAAAGCCGCGGATGACTTTCCAGTGCTGATGAAAACGAACTTCCCTTTCGAACGGACTCCGAGATATTCAAAATTATCGCTTTTAGCGCCGGGTTTTCCTCTTCCTCACCCAGTCCATCGAGCGCCTGCGGGATGGGAATGGTTGCGGTGAGCAGCGCGCTCATTTCCCTGGTGAACATGGTAACGTCTTTGCGTCCGACCCGCTTGCCGCCCCGCCCCAGCGGAACGCGGACATTCATGCCCGCGTTCCTGCTTTTGGCTCCGGCTTTTGCCTGGCCATCCCCGTTTGTAGTTCCGGCTTTAGCCGGCGCAACCTCTCGATTTCCCCGCGCCTCACCCTGCGCCCTCCCGGGCGAAAAAGATTTTTCCAGCGCCGACGGGAACAACCCACGCGCCCCCAGCAGTTGCAGGGCTGTCCGCCGGTCTTCGGCCTCGATCACTCCCTGGACGGTGCTGCCCCCGGATTCGATGGCCTCATAGCGAAACGCGTTCATTCCAACAAGTCTCCCGACGAAACCCTCAGAATTTCCTCGAGCGATGTAACACCCGCGGCCGCCTTGAGCAACGCATCCTGGTGCATCGTCAGCATGGTCTTGCGCGCCATGGCTTTCAGTTCCGCGTTCGAACGCTTTTGCAGGATAAGTTCCTTCATTTCGTTGTTGATCGCGAGTAGTTCGAAAATCCCGACGCGCCCACGATACCCGGTCTGGCGACATTCATCACAACCAGCGCCGCGGTAGTAGTTGGTATCGGGCACTGGCGCGCCCAAAGTCTCGAGCCGCTCCCGCACAGCCGGGTCAACAGGGGCATGTGCCTTGCAATGAGCGCATATCCGCCGGACCAACCGCTGCGCGAGCACTCCTTCGAGCGAAGAAGAAATCAAAAATGCCTCTACACCCATATCCAGCAGACGCGTTACCGCCCCCGTCGAATCGTTGGTGTGCAGTGTGCTGAAGACCTGGTGGCCGGTCAGCGCCGCGCGGATCGCGATCTCAGCAGTCTCCGAATCGCGGATTTCCCCTACCATAATAATGTTCGGGTCCTGCCGCAGAATGGAGCGCAAACCGTTGGCGAAAGTGAAATTGCGGCTGGGCCGTACGGGGATTTGCGCCACACCCGGCAGTTCATATTCCACCGGGTCTTCGATGGTTACGATTTTCTTTTGGGGTGTGTAGATGCTGCGGAGAACCGAGTAGAGCGTCGTTGTCTTGCCGCTGCCGGTTGGTCCTGTGGCGAGGAACAGTCCATAAGGCTTTTCCGCCAGCCGCATCATCTGGATTCCGCGCGCGGGATCGAGCCCCAACTCCTGCGCGGTCATGACTTCGGCGTTCTTTTCCAGCAACCGAAGGACCACCCCTTCACCGTAAATGGTGGGCAATGTACCCACGCGGATATCCACGCGCACCCCGCGATGATTTATCTGGATGTGCCCGTCCTGCGGCATATAGCGTTCCGCAATGTTCATATCCGCCATGATTTTTATGCGGGAAACGATGGCAGCATGAAGCGGCTTTGGCGGAGGCGGCTTTTCCTGGAGCAGACCGTCAATGCGGTAGCGCAACTGAACACTATCCTCAAATGGGACCAAATGAATGTCACTGGCCCTTTCGCGCAAGGCGGTCGAAATCACCAGGTTCACCAGGTTGATGACCGTCGGCTCGTTGGCCATCACCTCGATATCGTGCAAATTCCGGCCTTCGATGCCTGCGCCCTGTTCCGGGCTGAGGCTCTCGATCATCTTCTCGACCGTGACCTGGTAACATTCGGCTATTTTTTCGCTGATCTCCTGGGCCGTGACTCGAACTTCCTGCACCTCCAAACCCGTCAGCAGCCGAATATCTTCGATCACCCGCAGATTTCCGGGGTCAGCCGTTGCGATCTCGATCGTGCCATTGAAGAGTTGGAGGGGAAGGACGCCGTTGTTTTTGGCAAATTCGGCTGGAAGCAGGCGCAGAGTGTCAGGCGATATGATGAGTTTGGCGAGACTGCCTGGGCCGTTTAGCAGCGGCGATGGTCCGGGGAGTTTTGCAGCTTGAGCGCGAGGGATCGCCCCAAGAAGTTCCTTCTCAAGTGTCCCACCTAAACTCGCCGTTGGTCCGGGCTCGGTCATTCCCTGGTCCTGCTGATAACGTTGTTCTGAAGATTACCAAAACACGGCTCAATCTGAAAAGCATCTTTACGCAATGCCGCAAAGCCATAGACAGTACAAACCCGAAAAAGTTCCGAAAAAAGAGTGAAAACCTCTCGGATTCCTGGCGCTAATGCTTGGTGGTTAGACTCAAGGAGCGCCGAGGCTATTCACCAGCTTCCGGCTTCGGCAGGTCAGAACGGTCGGACTCGCGTCAGGAGCGCGGCATTTATGCCGCTTCAGCGTTCGAATGTAAGGAGGCGCTGAGCCATAGATCACACGCCAGGACGTCTTGGACGAACATCCTGCACCGGTTCGCAGACCAGGAACAACGGTCATCTTCTCTAAGCGCCCGCTTCGGCCTCTCCCGCCTCCGGCTCCGGTTCCTCGGCTGCTTCCTCCTCCGCCTCCTCCTCTTCGGCAGGTTCAGGCTCTGTGAGCTTCATAGCCCCCGCAAACAGTCCGGTGAAAAGCCCCCCGCTGAGCAGAGTGTTCCGGAAAAATTCGATGGTGGTGGGGTACCCGGGCAGCCCGCGCGTCAGTGCTGTGATCCATCCGCTTAGGTCCTTCGCATATTTGGGCTCACCCAACCATGAGGCAGTATTGGTAATCAAGTAAAACAGAATAGCTCCAAGCAATCCACCTGCGAGCAGTCCCAAAAACGGCGAACGGTGATTAAAGCGCGTTCCGATCAAAATGATCGCGCCGTAAGCCAGATAGTTCACCAGTTGCCAGGGGCTGACCGATTGATAATAAAAATCCAACGCAATGTCCGTCAGGACCAATGTCCCAAGTGGCAGCCACCATTTGAGGCGGGTAGGAAAAAATGCGCCGGCGCAGAACGCCAGGCCATAGAAGGCGCTGAAATTCTGCGGCAACAGCCCCGGCCAGCGCGACAACGCCGCCACGAACATGAATACGTACGGAAGGATTCTGGACCAATGGCCACTCATTGCCTCTTAATCTTAATCTTTCTCTTAATCTTAATCTTAATCCCTTGCCCCTGGCGGTTATTGCCGTTAGCCCAGTAGCCAGCAATCTTCTCGCTACAGCCTAACATTCGCGTTCATTTGCGTCCATTCGCGGTTTTAAAATATCTTAAATGAGCCCTTGACCCCAACACAGCAAAAGCTATAATTGCTCTGAATGACATCAAACATTCGACAAGTCGTCCTGGTCCTGGCCGTTGTTGGCGGCCAAGCCGCTGGGCCTTGTCGAAGATAGACTGAATTTCGACAAAAACCCACGGCTGGCAAACAGCCGTGGGTTTTTTTATGCTTAAAACCGGTAGTTAAAGCGAATCAAAGCTAATGAAAACAACAGAAGCAGGCAAACGAACCGCGTCTAAAACCGCCGAAGTCGGCCCGACCATGTCCGGCAGCGAAATCCTTGTGGCATGCCTTGAACGGGAAGGCGTGGACACCATTTTCGCTTATCCCGGCGGCGCGAGCATGGAAATCCACCAGGCCCTCACTCGCTCAAAGATCCGCACCGTCCTGCCGCGCCACGAACAAGGCGGCGCTTTTGCGGCCGAAGGCTATGCCCGGGCGACCGGGCGGGCTGGCGTCTGCATGGCCACCAGTGGTCCGGGCGCTACCAACCTGGTCACCGGCATTGCCGATGCCTACATGGATTCGGTGCCCATGGTAGCGATCACCGGCCAGGTGCCTCAGGCCATGATCGGCAAAGGCGCTTTCCAGGAAACAGACATTTACGGCATGACCCTGCCGGTCGTGAAGCATAGCTATTTGATCACCGATATCCGTGAAATCCCACGCGTCGTTCGCGAGGCCTTTCACATCGCGCAAACTGGCCGGCCTGGACCAGTACTGATTGATATCCCGAAGAATGTGCAGCAGGCCAAAACGCAGCCGGTTTTCCCCAAACAAGTCCAGATGCGCGGCTATAATCCCAATCGAACAGCCAGTGATCTCGAACTGAACGAAATCATCGGCTTGATTCAGAAATCGGAGCGGCCAGTCCTCTATGTGGGCGGAGGAATCATTACCGGCAATGCAAGCGATGAACTGCGCCGGTTTGCGCAGGCAACGCAAATTCCTGTCACCAGCACGATCATGGGTTGCGGCGCGTTCCCTGAATCCCACGAATTATCCCTTCGTTGGTTGGGGATGCACGGGGCTGCTTACGCGAACTGGGCTGTGAACGGCGAGTTCGAACTGCGCCAGTCACCCAACGAGCCCATGAAAAAAATTGCGCATGGGGCCGACCTTCTGCTCGCGTTCGGCGTGCGATTCGATGATCGCGTGACCGGCAAGGTGGAGAAGTTTTGCGAAACCGGCACGATCGTGCATTTGGATATTGATCCATCGGAACTCAACAAGAACCGGCACGTCCACCTGCCGGTGGTCAGCGATGTGAAATACGCCCTGGGCCGGATGGCTGAGATGCTGGAGGAGCGGCCCATTGAAAAGAAATTCAGCGCCTGGCACAAACAGATTGCGGCGTGGAAGAAGAAGGCTCCCTTCGGTTACAACGTGACTGAAGAGGTGATGAAATCGCAGCATATGCGCGATCATCTCAAAGGCAAGGAGAGTGAAGTCATCCTGCCCCAAATGGCCATCGAGATGCTCTACGAATTGAGCAACGGTGAGGCCATTCTCACCACCGGCGTGGGCCAACATCAGATGTGGGCCGCGCAGTTCTACAAATTCAAATACCCACGCCAGCTCCTGACCAGCGCCGGCCTCGGCGCCATGGGCTATGGCTACCCGGCGGCTCTTGGCGCAAAAGTGGCATGCCCGGACAAGGAAGTAGTGGACATTGATGGCGACGGCTCCTTCCTAATGAACATCCAGGAACTGGCGACCGCGCACATCGAGAAAATCGCCGCCAAAGCGCTCATTCTGAACAACCAGCATCTCGGGATGGTGATGCAATGGGAAGACCGCTTTTACCAGGGCAACCGCGGCCACACCTATCTCGGCGACCCCGAGAATCGCAAACAAATCTATCCCGATTACACCGCTGTCTGCCAAAGCTTCAACGTGAAGTGCGAACGCGTGATGTACCGGAAGGACCTCCGCGGCGCCATCCAGCGAATGTTGCAAGCCAAAGAGCCTTACGTGTTGGATGTAATCGTCCCCTACACCGAGCACGTGCTGCCGTTTATTCCAGCGGGCAGGACCGTGGCGGATATGATTTGGCAGCAAGGGTGACGTGAAACGTGATGCGTGAAACGTGAATACGAAGGCACGGCCTAGCCGATGGCGGCTCATTACAGCCGATTGGAAGCCAACACTGCTCATTGCGCTGCCGATTTTTGCCGCGGCTATGTGGTTTGGGATAAGTCGCCGATATTCGGATTTGGGCTTGTATGCCATTCTGGTCGCGGCGGCGGCATGGCATATCGCGGATATGGCTGTTCTCTGTTATCGCAAAATCGGCAAGTTGCGTAATAGGCCAAAGGATTCGCAGACATAACAATCACCCAAAAAACATTCGCTTGGCCCCATTCGTCTGTCCCTGAACTCGGACAAGCGAATGGGGACAGACGAATTCTCAGGCAGGAAAATTTCCTTCTTCATATTCTTGCCCCAAAATTTTCCTGCCATTTTTTTCTGTCCTGGAATTCGGTTTGTTCGATGTTCATCTTCTTTTTTTCGATTACCTGATTTGCGCACGGAACATTTATTCTTCTGCGTATGAATGTAAATTCGGCTGCTCCTGGTTTTCCACTAACTGTCTTGCGCTGGCTGGCGCGAATTCTGGCCCTCCTGATGGCAGGTATGATCCTGCTCTTCTATGTGGGCGAAGGCTTCAACCCATTCCATCTCACGACGAGGGAGCTGATCCTGAGCGTTCCGCTTTTCATAACCTGGATTGGTCTGTGGCTCTGTTTGAAGTGGGACGGGCTGGGAGCCAGCCTGGTGATGACGGGTATGGCCGCTTTCTACTTGGTCCACTTCGCCCAGACCGGGTTCGGAAAGTTCCCGCGCGGCTGGGCCTTCCCACTCATCGCGCTGCCTGGCCTGCTTTCGCTGGCCTCCTGGCTTTGGCGTAGGCAGACCGCTCGTGCCTGAGAACGAAATCGCGGGAATGTCGCGCTCTCTCCCGCTAAGCGGGACTTCGCGTAGCAGGACGCGCCAACGAGGTCGCGAAGCGTTTGAGTGCGGCGCATTCCGGCGCTTTGGCTCGAGAAGGCTGAAAGAGTTCGTGCAGGAGCGCGGCATTTATGCCGCTTCACGCGCCGGACGCACGGAAAGGCCCTAGTTAATAGGTGCTTCCATCGGGCTGCGGACATTGAAGCGGCATAAATGCCGCGCTCCGCCCCCGCGGCGGTAGTATCAACATGCTTTCAGCCTTCTTTTTCTCTTTTCCCGCTTGACGGTCAAAGCACTTTTGTGCTTTAATGGTGTCAACTGCCGAATGCCCGATAAACGAACGCAGTGCCAAACAGAACAGTATTAGTGTGCCTATGAA